>NZ_JBHULV010000027.1:0-5624 GCF_042684645.1 Pedobacter alpinus | reverse complement strand
TAATTGGTCGTCTGTTCTAGATTTGATAGATGGTCTAAATTCTGTCATGTAAAGTTGCAGCTAACGTTTTGCAGCTACCCGAAGGTGGCGATTTCGAAGCGATTCACTGTCTGTCAAGCGCAAACTTTGATAGATGCACAAAGCTTGATTTAACCAATGAGCCGCCACTTTTGGGTAGGTGCTGTTATAGCCAGTTATTCTTTTGTCAGTGCACATTTCAGTCCTATCGTTAAATCCATTCCGTTATGGCGTATTTTACTATTTGCAAAGTAGTCTGAATTTGTAATTGTCGTAAAGCTATATTGATATGAAAACGAAGTAAACAACCAATATCGTCCATTTAATTTATAACCACCACCAATTTCAACTAGTCCAGCAAAATCGAATTTTGAAACACGATTTGTCGCGTCAAATGTTTCATTTCCTGTAAACTTTGCGTCTGTGTCGAAAGTTGGTGTTGTTGTCTTGGCGTCAACGAGCAAGGATGGAATTACTCCGATATTTGTAAATCCATAAATTTTAGTTCCAATATTGAATCCAGTCTTTATTGGAAGTGAAACATAGTCATAGTTGAATGTCGTTGTGTACTTTTCGCCTGTTGGGTTTCCTAAATTGTCTGTAAATACAAGGTCGTTTGTAAAACCACGCTGATTGTAAATCAAGTCCGCCCCAATTGAAAAATGCTTTTTAAATCGAAATTCATAAGTCAGTCCAGCTGTCAGTCCAGTCCTTGAGTCGCTTTGACTTAAAAAATTACTTGAAGTAATATTTGTCGAGTTAACACCACCCTTCACTCCAATAAGGTGATTTTGTCCAACAACTTTTAAAGTTGAGATTGTCAAAATGATTAATAATAAATTTTTCATTGTCTGTCGTTATTTGGTGTCGTTTTATAATTGGCTATAACGGTTTGGGGCTTTGCGTTCGGGCGGGAAATCGAAGCACAAAAGCTGGTTTTATTACTAATGTTCAATTGAAAAACTACTGTTGAATTTTGCACTTCAGCCCGCCTGACGCAAAACCCTTGTTAGTGGCAGTTTTTTTAAGTTTGTTGGTGAAAAGTTGCAACAACAGAACAATCTGTACAAATTTCAATGTACAATATTCCTTCTGAACCCTCTAAAACTTGGTCCCACGATATTGCTGATAATAGTTTCATTTTCTTTTGACAGTCTGGGCAACTTTCGTATTGCCAATCTTGAACCCATTCAGGATTTCCCCCAATTGTTGAAACATCATCGTTTCCACAAGAAAAGTAAGGTGGCTTTTTGCTCTGAGATAATTTTAAATTGTTAGTTGTAAGTTTTTTGAAATCATCTTCTAAAATATAATTTTCATCGGCAAACGGTTCTATAATCTCAAAACTGCTTTCTCCGTCAAGTTGATAACGGATAATTGTTTTTTCACACATACTTGCACAATTTGGACAGATTGGAATTTTAAGAGTTCCATTTAATCCAAGAAATGATAATCGTTTATCGTTGCCATTAAGTGTCAAAATATTTACTGTTTGACAACTGCAAACTGAACAGTTTTCTGATTTTGCTTCGCCTATTATTATTGCATTGTCTTCTCTTTCTTCGTTAGCGATAGAGAAACATTCTTTATAATTTAGCTCAGTTCGTTTTCCACTTTCGTCAAAAGTCCAACCTCCTAAACTTGCATAAAATGATGGATTAACGTGAAGTTTTTTTCGCCAAGGCAATGGATTATTCTCTAATTCATAAAAAACTTCTCGCACTTTTTCACTTCCAATTACAGCAAGACAGCTTAAAATATGATTAGCTTCCTTACAGTCAGGTTTTAAGATTAGCTCAATTAATTTATCTTGAGTTTCTTCTGATGCGTTTCTATACAAAGTTGGTGGATAAAAGACATTTTTCTCAAAGGCAGATTTTGAAATTTCTTTCGTGTCAATATCTTGGTATGCTAATAAACCGCTAAAATCTTTATAAACGTCTTCCCATTGGTCAATAGTTTCAATTTTGTCAATAATATTTTTAATGGTTTCTTCAATTTGGTCTTTTGTCATCAATTCATAATGCTCTCTCAATTTTCTGTTGTTACAAGCATAACATAGTCCTTCGAAATATTTTATTCTGTCACATTCAGGGCAAGGAATTGGTTGGTTTTGTGTCATTTCTCTTTGTGTTATTTGTGTTGACGAGTGGTCTGGTAAAATTGCCACTAACGATTGGCGGGTTTGTGTTGTAATGGCATAGAAAGCAAAAACTTGTCTGCCAGCACTAATTTAATTTATTGTAATGAAGCAACGTTAACCACCGTCAGCCATTATAATACAAATTTGTGGTTATAGCCAGTACTTCTTTTTCTTAAACTTGAAGAGTCAGTTTTAAATGTCCGCCTAAACCTTTCTGAATTATTTTCATTAAAGTAGAAAGTCTAATGTCAGAAGCATCATTTTCAATTCTTGAAATGTAAGATTTGTTAGTTCCACATTTTTCAGCAAGTTCTTCCTGAGTCATTCCTAATTTTGTTCGAGCTTCTTCAAGTAAAGCACCAAGTCTGAAAGCTTCAAATTGTTGTTCCCATTCCTCACGTTTTGGATTTCCTTTTTCTCCGTATTTCTTGTCAAGAATTTCGTCTAAGGTTGTTATATTTTTTTTAGATGTCATTTTGATATTCCTCCATTATTTTAAGTGCCTTTTCAATCTCTTGTTTTGGTGTCTTCTGACTTTTCTTTTGAAATCCGTTTCCGAGAACTACTAAATTTCCTTTGTCGAAAAATGAAAATATGCGGTAAATATTACTGCCTACTTCCACTCGAATTTCATAAAGTCCTTTTGTTCCTTGCATATGCTTAAAAAACTTTTCGGGAACTTTTGGAGTGACTTTAATCAAATTTAAAGTCCATTCGATTTTCGCCTGCACTTTGTCGGTCTGACTTTCATAAAAGTCGAGGAAATAGTTTTTGTAAGCAATTACTTGTCTGTCATTATTCACAAACCAAAGTTAACTATTCAGACAACAAATCCAAAATGTTTTTCTAGTCGATTGTGTCGGGTAGTATTGGCTATAACGGTTTTCGGCTTGGCGTAGTGGGGGCATTTCAGCACAACACTTGATACGAAGCACAGAGTTCAAATTTAGCACAAATGTTCATACGAAGAACGTCCGCCCCCATTACGCCAAACCGCTGTTATGGGCTGGGCTTCGTTTTCTGTCGTCAGCAACTATACTTGTCGTTTAGTCCTACACCGTCAAAAATCTGTTGCTTGTATTTTTCAATTCGTCCAATTCTTGTTTGTGATTGCTTAGGTTGTGAAAAATGAATGATGTAGCCCCTTTGTCGTCCTGGTGTCAAGGCGTAGAAGGCTTTTTTAAATGCAGGGTTTTGTTCAAATACTTGTAATAGTTCTTCGGGAATTGGTTCGGGATTTTTCTTAAATTCTACTTTCTTTCCTTGTTCTTCTATATTAATCGCTTCTTTAATGTATGATTTCAAAACTTTCTCTATTTTCTTTATTTCTGATGTTTTGGTAAATGTTACAATTCTGTCTGATTGCAAGTTGCCTTGTTGTTGAAGAATTTTATTGATGTCGGTCAACAAAACGCCTTTGAAAAATCCAATTGTTGCAAAATCTTTTAACGCTGCCACAGATAACACATTTTTTCCGTTGTGTGTATAAACAGGAACGCCCCACTTTATTTCTTCTTTCAGACCTGTTTCTAAAACAATTTGCCGTAGCGTTTCTAATTCTTCACGCCAATTATTGACTTTACATTGTGGTGTTCCGCCATATTTGCAACGCATACAGCCGTCAAGTAAATATTTGTCAACCTGCGGGTTAAGTTCTAATTTCATAATTGGCTATTTATAAGTTTTCGGTCTGCTGGTCTGAAGTACCACGATACAATAGTTAATACAAGCAACAAAGTAGGACCAAAATATTCTACAGCCTTATCAGCTACTGCAAGGTGTGTAAAAATTGCTCCAGTCATTAAAAAGAAAAAACCTGCATAAGCCCATTCTTTTACTAATGGGTATTTCGGAACAAGAACTGCTATAACTCCTAAAATTTTCCAAACTCCTATAATTATTAGGAAATAAGAAGGATAGCCTAGTGTGTTCATTTTTTGAACTTCTTCTTCCATTTGAATAAGTTGAACTATTCCAGTAGAAACCATTCCTAAACTTAGCCAAATGGTTGCCACCCAATAAATGATTTTGTTTCGCTTTGCCATATTTTGTTATTTTAGTTTGTTTACTATTTCTTGCAATTTGTCGTGTGCCATATTTAGTCCTTGTGCAAATGGCATTTGTAAGAGTTGGTTTCTGAACTCAATAGACTTAAACACAATATGCATTGTTAGTTTACTTTTTTCGTCTGTCAGTTTTTCAAATTCCAAATATTCAAGCTGAACAGGAAACTGTGTGTTTTCCATTTCAAATGTTCGTGTGATTTTTTGGTTCGGAACAAATTCGTGTATTGTTCCATTTGCACTAAACACCACGTTTCCGTTATAGGATGTTTCAAAAGCATAAGAGCCGTGTTTTTTGTTTTCCATTTTCAGCACTTTCGTTCCCATCCACTGCTCAAAAAGTTCAGGCTCTTCGTATGCTTTAAAAAGTAAGTCTAAAGGCAAATCAAATTCTCTTGTGATTAGGATTTCCTGTTTGCCGTCTTCTGTATTTATCTTTGTTAGTTGTTCCATTTTACTTGTTTTTGTATGTTTTCATTACAGCTTCTAACTTGTTAAACCTGTCGTCCCACATTTTCCGAAAAGGTTCAATGAAGTCTGCAACGTCTTTCATTTTTTTTGCGTTGATGTGATAATAAACTTCTCTGCCGTTTTGCTCTTGGGTAATCAATTCGCACTCGGTAAGGATTTGCAAGTGTTTTGAAACAGTTGGTCTTGCTGTGTCAAAATTTGAAGCGATTGCACCTGCTGTCATTGATTGCGTGGCAACTAATACAAGTATAGCTCGTCTTGTCGGGTCTGCAATGGCTTGAAAAACATCTCGTCTTAAATTCATTATGAAGTTATTTGGCTACAAATTTAAGTGTAGTTATTTAACTACGCAAATTTTTCTTCCATATTTTAATGTTAGTCAGAGATTGTCCAAATTGTCGTTGGATTTTGTTGGGGTGTCGGGTCTGTTAGCCTTGCCCATAACGGCTGACGCTATACGAAGGCAGGGGTTAAGATGCACACCTTGTCAGCCTACCACAAATGATAAATTGATGCACACCGCTCACTTTAGCAGTACGCCCCTGCTTTTGTATAGCGTATGTTATAGGGCGTTTTTAATTTAAAGTTCAAATGAAAACAGTAATTGTAATTGCAAAGTATGAAGCTCATGTTCCTGATGACATGACCGTAAGTCAAATTCAAGATTTGGCAGAAGAAAAAATTAGAGAGCAACTTGATTGTTTTTCTCTTTATGTTGAAGATTATCCAAACGAAGAAGAACAATGTCCGATGTTTGATTTGGATGATGTGATGGTCGGCACGGAAACAATGATTTCGGTAGGTGGGGATTAAATGCCCTATAACTAGTAAATATACGCTATTGATAGCGCATATATTTACTATATGTAATGCAATTTATCATTTAATTTAAATATTTAAACTATCAAGCGGACTTTTTATTAGACTTA
>NZ_JBHULV010000026.1:0-5115 GCF_042684645.1 Pedobacter alpinus | reverse complement strand
TGTCCGGTTCCGTTCAACCACGGTTTCATTGTTGGCTCTCCGAGCCCAACGAAACCTTAGCTGTTAGTGGCTGGCGTTGTTTGTCATCATCTCCTCAATTCTAAAAGCATTTCTTTTGCATTTCCATTATTCGGGTTTAATTCTAAGCTTTTCTCATAGTTTTTAATAGCCAAAGTTTTGTCGCCTTTATTCATATATGCTTCTCCTAAACTGTCAAATCCATTAGCAGATTTAGGAAAAGCAAAAATATTCATAATGAAAAGGTCTATTGCTTTGTCATAATTTTTTTGTGACAAAAAATCATAACCTTTTGCGTTTAAAATGTATTCTAAAATATTTGTGTTTGCAGGTCTTTTTTTATGGATTTCTTTACCAACTTCTATTCCTTTACTTAAAATTATTTCAATCATATTTTGAGAATATTTTTGATTAGTTTCATTGTCTGCAATAGGTATGATTGGTTTATAATTTTTTTCAAAAATCATTTTAGACAACTCAAAATTTAATTTGTCAAAGTTTGTTTGATGTGATTTATTAGAAAGCATAATCAAAGTAACATCCTCATCTATATATATCATAAAGTCTGCAAAAAAAATATTGTTTGACCCGTTGTGCCAATATCTTTTTGTATTTCTATTTGTTGGTGCAACGTCCCAACCATATCCGTATATAGGTTCGTTATAATTTTCTTCTGTCCTTATTTTTGGGTGGTATAATTTATTTTTTGCATCTTTCGATAATATATTTTCGCCCTTCAAGGCTTTATGCCATTTATACATATCTTCTGTTGTTGAAAGTACTCCACCATTAGCCTTAAGATGCCAATATGGTGCGGTTTTATCCCATTCTTTATCTGTTGGTTTGCCCCATATTTTATCGTCTTTATAATATCCGATAGCTATTTTGGATTTGTCAAACATTGGTCTTGAATATCCTGTCATTTCCATTTGTGCAGGTTTCCAAAGGTTGTCATATAAATAGGTTTCATAAGTTTTGCCTGATGTTTTTTCTATAATCATTCCTAATAAACTATATCCAATATTTGAATAGGAAAACTCTTTTCCAACTTCAAATAACAATTTGGAATTCATGACCTTATCAAGAAATTCTGCTTGACTTATTTTATCATAATCTTTGCCTACGTTACTTGGCAGTCCTGATTGATGGCGAAGCAAATCGTGAATTGTTATGTTACTTTTATCAATTGGAACATTATCGAAATACTTAGTGATTTTATCGTCAGTAGAAAGTTTTCCCTGCATTTCCAATTTTAGTATTGCAGTAGCAGTAAACTGTTTTGTAATTGAACCAATGCACAAAACAGTGGAAGGTTTATTTTTTATCAAATTAGCCTTATCGCTGAAACCGTAACCCTTTGAAATTGCTACTTTTCCGTTTATTTCAACGAGTACACTTCCCGAAAATCCAACTTTTTCAAGTTCAGTTAGATAAGTCTTGATTTTCTTTATGGTTTTAGCACTGTTTTCTACTTGTGCAAATGATGCAAAGCAAAAAAGTAGGTTGATTATAAATATTACAGCAATTTTCTTCATAAGTTTTTTATTTATTTTGTCAGAGTTCATTTTGTTTTAATAAGACGAAGTTATAACTGTTTTGTCTCGAGTTTCGGTACGCTTGCCACTAACGTTTTGCCGCTTTGCGAAGGCGGGGATTTTCAGCACTAAACTTCATTAGATGCACAAAGCTTGAATTTAGCACTTCACTTTCATAGAAGTACGAAACCCCCGCTTTTGCAAAACGGCTGTTGTGCGTTCGTTATTTTTTTCTGTTTTCATTAAACCATTCATTACTATTCCAACTTGGGCTAGTGCCACCGAGTTCAGGAAAGTCTAAATCTGGATTGTCAGATTGTAAAAGACCTATTAATTTTTGTCCTGTTAAAAGCCAAACTCGAGATTCTCTCGCAATGATATCAAGAATAGCTTCAGCAAATTTTACGTCCTCTTCCACAAAATTGTCGTAACGTCTAAAAACTAAAACTAGTCCACGGTAATTCTTATTATACATATCAGTTAAACAGTCCGCAAACGCGTTAAGGTTTTCTCCGTAATAATCAGGAAAATTTAGTCCCACTTTCAAATTATTATGAGCGTTTTTACGATTCCAATTTCGACAATTCATTTCAATAATCTCAAAATTATTGCTGTTGAACCAATTCAAATCTTCGTCAAGAATAGCATTTTTGAAATATTTACAGATTGGTCCGTCTTTCAGAATCTCAATGTCTTTTTCTTTTGTATTTTTATTTAATCCCATTTATTATCTTTGGTATAAGCGTTTTTTGTTATAATGACGCACAACGTTTTGGCGCTTGGCGAAGAAGCGGATTTCGAAGCACTATACTGTCTGCCAGCACTAAACTTGATACGAAGCACAAAGCTTCATTTAACCACTGAACCCGCTTTTTTGCCAAACGCCTGTTAGCGGTTGTTTTTTTCTATTTTAATGTCTTTAAAGTCTTCACTTGATTTTATAATTCTTTCTGCTTCATTTGTGTCAGTATTAGTGTCAAAGATAATTTTTGTCAACTTAAATTCTGCAAGTGGATTTGTCCGATTAAATGGAAATTTCAAGTATTCAAAACCATCTTTCGTTCCAAATTCCATATTAAAATACTTCCCAGTTTCTCTTTTTACAAGTAATCTGCTTTCACGTTCAATATTGAATTTGTGTGGCAAGTAGAAAAAACCAATTGTAGAAATTCCCTCGGGTATTAAATATTTGTTTCGGTTCTGAGCAATTTTGATTAGGTCTGTCAATAAAGGCAAGTCTTTGTCTCTTTCAGAAGAAGGATAGTAAACTTGTCTTAAATGTGTGTTTAAGTTTGAAACTTCAAATACAAGTCTAACACCTGTTTTCTTTGCGAAGTAATCCCACATATACGCCTCGGCTTTACCTGATATTTTGTCGTCCGTGAAAGATGTGTAAAAGGCGTTTTCAACCAATTCATTTTCCATTGGAACTCCTGCACTATTTTGTCTCAGTTTATAACCGTCCATATTATGAGCGTCATAAAAAGGTTTAAACTCACATTCTTTAAACCTTTTTTTGACACTGAAAAGCCAAAGTTCCTTTTCCTTTAAGATATTTTGAAAAGCACCAATATCTGTAAAGTGATGATATTCGGTTGTCGGATTTTGAGGAAAATAATTTTTTAGGATTATGTCGGATAACTTACTTGTCGCTAGGAGATTTGTTATAATGTTGTTTGTCGTCCGAAAATCATTGAAATCAAAAGTCGGGGAGTATTTCAATGTGTGTTTTGTCAAGCACTGATTAATGTCTGTTGCTAATGATTTGTTTTCTGCAAATGTTGTCATTTATTATACTGTTTTATAATAAATAGTCTGAAAAATTAAAAAAGTAGATTTTGTGTGATTTATTTTTCAGATTATTTGTCTGATAGTGTTGTTGTCCTAAAATAACCGCTAACGTTTGGCGAATTTGTATTGTAATGGCATAGAAAGCAAAAACTCGTCTGCCCGTATAAACTTAATTAATTGCGATGAAATAACATAAAGCAGTTCAGCTATTATAATACAAATTTGTGGTTATAGGGCGTTTTTCTAATCATCAATGTCTTCAAGTTTCAACAGGTTCCCGTATTTACTTATTGATATGCGTCTAAAAGTAGGTGCGTATCCTTTTTTTCCACTAGGCTCAAAATATTCTCGAACAAAGCTATTTTCAGTTTCGTAATTCTGAATTACTTTTTTCCCAAAATATCTGTCAGAGGTACGTTGGGATAATAAATCATCAATTTCAATATTTTTAGGTTTGAAATTGTTTGCACTTTTGATTTTTGAAATTGCATTTCGTTTGTCATTGTCAGATATTTTCAATGTGAATGTGTGGTAGTAGTCACCAATCGCAGACGCAGATTTATTTTCAGTTATTTCAAATTTGTCATCCAATAAAATCTGTTGTTCTTCTATAAGTGCTTTTGCATTGTCATTTGAGAAAAGTTTGTCTTCAAAAACAGTTAATAAAACAAATGCAGAAACAAGAAGTCCATATATTATAGTTAAATACTTTCCACTTTTTGGATAACCAAGTTTCTTGGGAATAAAATAAAGCAATATTCCAAATCCGATTGGAAGTCCAATGAAAACTAATATTAAAAGACCGAAAAATAAGAAATTGTCCAATTTGTTTTTTTATTTGTGGTTTTCGGTTGGTTTAAATGCCCTATAACGTTTTGGCGCTTGGCGAAGAAGCGGATTTCGAAGCACTAAACTGTCTGCCAGCACTGAACTTGATACGAAGCACAAAGCTTCATTCAAGCACTGAACCCGCTTTTTTGCCAAACGCCTGTTATGGCTCGTTTTTTCTTCCCTGTAATGGTTGCTTAATCTCATCAGTCGTTTCTATTTTTCCATCTGTCAATAGTTTACCTTTCATATAAATTACATAATACTCATAAGTCCCGGGAGTTTCATTTCCTAGGCTGTCACAAGTATAAGTGCTTATAGTGTCGGAAGTATAAAATGAAAAGTCTTTTTTAAACGTCATAAATTCTTCGCAAGAAAATCCGCAGTCTGAACCACAACCACCGATAGCAATTGTTTTCTTGTCGATAACTTGTCCATTTAGTTTATAGGTCGTTAATACAGGCAAATAACAGTCCGCAGCTCCAAGTGTTATTGTCGCCACATAGTTTCCATTTGTAGGTATTTGTCCGTACGCCAATGAGTATTCGTCTGCATATTTTTTAAACCTATTCATGTCAAACTGCTTAAAACCGTCAGAACTAATGTTGCAACCTTTAATAGTGATTGGTAATTCAATTTTCTTGAAGTTGTCCAAATACCCTGAAAACTCATCATTTACTGCGGGGAATTCACTTTCATTTTTTGTGCTGTCTTTCCCATTATTCTTTGCCTTGTCATTAGTTGTCTGACCGCAACCGAGTATAATTGTTAGTCCTAAAATTGTAAATATTTCTGTTAGTTTCATTGTTTTAGTGTCGTCTTTTAAAATGAGCCATAACTAGTAAATATACGCTATTGATAGCGCATATATTTACTGTATGTAATGCAATTTATCATTTAATTTAAATATTTAAACTATCAAGCGGACTTTTTATTAGACTTA
>NZ_JBHULV010000025.1:9343-112029 GCF_042684645.1 Pedobacter alpinus | reverse complement strand
GTTTCGCAACTCAAAATTAGAATTATACAGGCCTTTTTTGTATATTATTTGTTCGGACAGTTATGAACTTTAATATACTTTTAAAATCACAAAACCTTTTGCTCATCTTTTCAAAAGGCCAAAATTCTATTTTATCAGTATAATTTTAAATATTTAGCATAAATTGCTAATCTAAAGCAACCCTCATTATAAAATTAATACAATAAAATATCGTGATTAACTTTTCTTCTAAACTACCGCAAACTCAAAACTCCATTTTTTCTGAAATGACGGCTTTAGCCATTAAACATGATGCCGTTAATTTATCTCAAGGTTTTCCAGACTATGATATTGACCCTCAATTAATAAAACTGGTAAACAAACAAATGTTAAAAGGAAATAACCAATATGCAGCAATGCCAGGTTTGTTAAGCTTAAGAGAAACAATATCCAAAAAAGTAGAAACCTTACACCACTCCTATTATTCGGCAGAAACAGAAATAACAATTACAGCAGGTGGCACACAAGCTATTTACACCGCAATTGCAACCATTATAAAGCCCAATGATGAAGCTATCGTTTTTGCC
The DNA here is from genome assembly GCF_042684645.1 of Pedobacter alpinus. Taxonomy (NCBI): domain Bacteria; kingdom Pseudomonadati; phylum Bacteroidota; class Sphingobacteriia; order Sphingobacteriales; family Sphingobacteriaceae; genus Pedobacter; species Pedobacter alpinus. The sequence goes on along the minus strand of NZ_JBHULV010000025.1, from coordinate 111,463 downwards.
CCTGCTTATGATTGTTATGCGCCAACAATAAAAGCCTTTGGTGGCTTGGTAAAAGCATTTGAAATGGCTCCTCCGTTTTACGATATAGACTGGGATATGGTAAAAAGATTGGTTACAGTTAATACCAAACTCATTATCATAAACTCACCTCAAAACCCATGCGGACGTATTTTCACAGAAGAAGATATGAAGCAGTTAATCATCATCACCAAAAACACCGATATTTTAATAATAAGTGATGAAGTTTATGAACACATCATCTTTGACAATCAAAAACACCTAAGCATTGCCCAATATCCCGAATTAAAAGAACGAGCTTTTATAACCGCCAGTTTTGGTAAACTTTTTCATTGTACAGGTTGGAAAGTGGGCTACTGTTTAGCGCCAGAATTTTTAATGAAAGAGTTTAGGAAAATACACCAGTTTATGGTTTTTAGTGTAAACACTCCTATCCAATACGCATTTGATGATTACTTGAAATCAAAAGAATCTTTTGAAGAACTAACTGCTTTTTTTCAAGATAAAAGAGATTTTTTTAGAAAATTATTGAAACAAACCAAATTCACACTCTTGCGTTGCCAAGGTTCTTACTTCCAAAATGTAAGTTATGAAAATATATCTGACGAAAAAGGCGTTGATATAGCTATGCGCTTGGTTAAAAACCACAAAGTGGCCTGCATACCAAATTCAAGCTTTTACCTTAACAATACCGACTTTAAAACGCTTAGATTTTGTTTTGCTAAAAAGGAAGAAACATTAGAAAAAGCCGCTAATTATTTATTGAATGTAACATCTATTTAGTTTCACCGCTGTAATTAAAAATAAATTACCATGAATGCATTAAAAGTAACGTTACTACAAGCTTATTTATTTTGGGAAAACATAGATAAAAACCTTCAAAACTTAAGTTTAAAGCTATCGGCAATCAGAGAAAAAACAGATATCATCATTTTACCTGAAATGTTTACTACTGGCTTTACCATGAATGTAAAGGGTTTAGCCGAAGAAATGGGTGGTAAAACAATGCAATGGATGCAAGAAAAAGCCAACCGTTACAACGCTGTAATTACCGGTACAATCATCATTTCAGAAAATGGAAATTACTACAACAGGCTAATTTGGATGAAACCCGACGGAACTTATGAATACTACGATAAAAAACATCTTTTTGGAATGGCAAAAGAAGATGAAGTATTTACAGCAGGTAATAAAAAGTTAATTGTTGACCTAAACGGCTGGAAAATTATGCCCGTAATTTGTTACGATTTAAGATTCCCAGTTTGGTTAAGAAACCACAAAGAATATTACGATTTATTGCTAGTTGTAGCAAACTGGCCCGAAAAAAGAGCTAAACACTGGAACACCTTTATCCCAGCAAGAGCGATAGAAAACCAAGCTTATATCATCGCACTAAACAGAGTTGGCCATGATGGTAACGAGATTTATTATTGCGGAGACACCACCTGTCTTGACCCTCAAGGAAATGTAGTGTATTACAAAAGAGACGAAGAAGACCTTTATACTTTTACCATTTATAAAGATGAAGTGGCTAAAACCCGCGAAGCAATGCCCTTTTTAAAAGATGCGGATGATTTTGAGATTTTATAATTAATTGTTTTTTTTTTATAAGTTGTTGATTAATAATAGCTAATGCTGTTTCTATTGTGTGGTTTGGGAAGCCGTTTTATTAATTCGGTTTAATTAATAAAACGGCTTCCCAAACCGCCAGTTTTCTTTCTAAAAAAATCATAATTTAAGATACATTTACCATTTTATAATATTATTATTTATTTTATGAGCGTTTTAACACGCTATACGCTAAACTCCGTTTGCCCGCCAAATGGCTGCTCAATCCGGGGTATCGCTACTATCGTTAACGCATTACATCTTAGCAACAAAAAAAGAGGTTGCTCATAAAACACCTCTCAAATTTAAAATAATAATAAAAATTACTAAATACCTTTTCTTCAATTGTTACTGCTGCAACAACACTAGCTACTAGCCCTGCTGTAACCAAATAACCCGCTATGGTAGTTAATAATGTAGGCAACAAAATCGGACTGGCCAAAATTGCAGTTCCTATCCCTCCAACTATCAAACCTGTGTTAACAATTTTATTAAAAAAATTAGGTGATGGTGAGCTTAAACGCTTTTTTACACTCACTCCTTTAATTGCTTTTTTCATTGTCTTGCTTTTTAAGTCGATTATGAAAAGAGTTTTTTTCGCCTTCCATTCTCCATTCTAAAAAGCTAATTTTCAATAACAGTAACTCATTTGCCGTTTTAGATTCTAATTGTATCAAATTTGCTGTGTTTTGCAAAACACTCACTTCTTTTTGTACACATTTAAAATCTTGGTGCAATTGTCTAATAAACCATGCAATAACAGATAACATAATTGATAATAAGCTTCCAATTAAAATAGAAATATTGATACTAAAATCAATAACTCCCCCTTTCAGTTTTTACATCTTCACTAATAATAATCTGTGTCCTTTTTTGTTTAAACATTAAACTAATGAACTAGGATAATTCTTCCGAAAAAACATGCCTTATATCAGGTCTTAAATTATAAGCCGAAGCCATCACTTCACCATAAGCACCCGTAGTTCTCAAAGCAATTAAATCTCCTCTTTTAGTTTCTGGCAATGCAACCTCTTTTCCAAAACAATCAGAAGATTCACAAATAGGGCCAACAACATCGTAAGATATTTGAGACTCACTTTCCAACTTGCTCAAGTTCTCAATTTTATGAAAAGCTTGATATAAAGCTGGACGCATTAATTCTGTCATTCCTGCATCTAATATGACGAAATTCTTTTTTATCCCATTTTTAATATATAACACCTTAGATATTAAACTACTGCATTGAGCAACTAAAGCTCTACCTAATTCAAAATGAACTTCCTGATGAGGTTTAACTGTTAGAAAATCGTTGAATATTTTAAAATAAGCTTTAAAATCAGGTATTGGATTTTTATCAGGGTTTTGATAATCTACCCCTAAACCACCGCCAACATTTAATACTTTTACAGGCATTCCACGTTCTTCAAACCAAAGCTGCATTTCATTTACTTTAATGCACAAGCTTTTGAAAACATTCATGTCCATAATTTGCGACCCAACATGAAAATGTATCCCTATAAAAGATAAATGCGCACATTTTTTTAAAGTTTCGGCAACTAATGGCAAATCCCAAGAGTTTATACCAAATTTATTTTCATCTAAACCGGTAGTAATGTAATGGTGCGTATGTGCATCAACATTTGGGTTAATTCTGATAGCAACCTTAGCGGTTTTACCTTTAGCAGCAGCAAGTTCATTAATTACCTCTAGCTCTTGAACAGATTCTACATTAAAAGAAAAAATATTTTGGTCTAAAGCATAGTTAATTTCTGTGTCAGATTTCCCAACCCCGGCAAAAACTATTTGCGCTGCATTAAAACCTACCTGTACTGCTTTTTTAATTTCACCGCCAGATACACAATCAGCGCCAAAACCATTTTCTTTGATAATCGTTAAAATTTGCTGATTAAAGTTTGATTTTAAAGCAAAGTGAACATGAAATTTATAAGGATTAGCTGCCTCAGCACATTGTTTTAATGTGTTTTTCAGCAAACTTAAATCATAATAATAAAATGGTGTTTCTTTATTTTCAAAAGAAGAAACAATATCTTGATTAAACATTTTTGTCATCATTATTCAAATAAACGGTTGTGCAAACTTCTTAAAGTTTCCACTTTATCGTCGGTTTTAATTAAGAAAGATAAATTGTGCTCGCTACCACCGTAAGAAATCATTCTTAAAGGGATGTGTTTAATAGATTCTAAAATTCTGGCTCCAAAACCATGTGAATTTGCAGATAAATCTCCAACAACACATACAATAGATTGGTTAACATCAACCTCTACAACTCCAAAATCACTCAATTCTTTGGTAATTTCTCCTAAATATTTAGTCTCGTCAATGGTAACAGAAACGGCAACTTCAGAAGTGGTAATCATATCTATCGGCGTTTTATAACGCTCAAAAACTTCAAATACTTTACGTAAAAACCCATAAGCCAACAACATACGACTACTTTGTATTTTTATAGCTGTAATACCATCTTTTGCCGCAATAGATTTTATTTTACCTTTTTCGCTATGGCTAGATATTAAAGTGCCAAAAGCTTGTGGCTCCATGGTATTTAATAAACGAACAGGTATTTTATATTTTTGTGCTGGAAAAACCGATTGTGGATGCAAAATTTTAGCACCAAAATATGCCAATTCAGCAGCTTCATCAAAAGAAAGATTGGCAATTGGTTTAGTTCCTTTAACAATACGAGGGTCATTATTGTGCATACCGTCAATATCTGTCCAAATTTGAACTTCCTCTGCTTTAATGCCAGCGCCAATTAAAGATGCTGTGTAATCACTTCCACCTCTTCTTAAATTATCAATCTCGCCAAAAGAATTTCTACAGATAAAACCTTGAGTGATGAATAAATTATTTTCATGAGTTTCTGCCAACAAAGGCGTCAATTGTTCGGTAATAAAATCTACAATTGGCTCGTTATCTGCATCTATTTTCATAAACTCTAATGCCGGCAATAATACCGAAGGAACACCAATTTCTTTCAAATAAACATGATACAAAGTAGTTGATAACAACTCGCCTTGGGCCAAAACAACTTTTTCTTCAATAACAGTAAATAAATCATTAGAAAAAGCATATAATAAATCAAAATGATAATCTATTACTTCTTTGCCTTGCGCTAAATATTCTGGATTGCTAAATAACTCTTTAATAAAAACTTCGTACTTATCTTTTAAAGCTTTAATTAATGTATTTGCCTTGGGTTTATCAGCCATTAAAAAAGCCTGAGAAATTTCCACTAAATTATTAGTTGTGCCAGACACTGCTGATAAAACCACAATCTGTTTTTCTTTTGGATTTATAATATCCAACAATTTTTTCATCCGCTCCGGACTACCTACAGATGTCCCTCCAAATTTTAAAACTTTCATTTTGCGCTGTGATTTGAATATTTATATACGTTTTTTTTTAAACGGAGGCTAAATTAGCTAAAAGCTTTAGATTATTTAAAAGAAACCTAACATAATTAATCTAAAAAGCCTTTTTATACTAAAAACCATTTTATTATTATTGAAAGAAAATGTTATTAGTTTTAACACTATTATTAATGATTTTGTTTAAAACAGAAACATAAATTACCGTCAAATAATTTTGAAACTTCAATTTCATTCCTAATACCTATATTTAAAATGTAAAACATTAATTTAACAATGCTAAGCATTTGTATTCCCCATTATAATTTTAAAAACCCCAAACTTTTTGAAGCATTAGCAACACAATGTTTAGCTTTGGATATAGAATTCGAGATTTTAATTATTGATGACGCATCTGAAACAGAAAATAAATTATATTTAACAGCCATAGCCTTACCCTATTTTAACATTTTATTTTTAGAAGATAACATTGGCAGGGCAGCTATAAGAAACTTATTGGCAAAAAAAGCAAAATATAAAAGCTTATTGTTTTTGGATGCCGATGCTGAAATTTTAAAACCTGATTTTATAAAAAACTATTTACCATATATTGATGCTGACATAGTTTGTGGAGGAAGAATTTATGATGCCCTAAAACCCAATAGCCAATATTTACTACACTGGAATTACGGAATTAAGATTGAGCAAAACGCAGAAACTAACTTTCATTCAAATAATTTTCTCATAAAAAAACAGGTATTTAGTACTGTAAAGTTTAATGAAGTGTTAACCAAATACGGATATGAAGATGTGGTTTTTGGAATTGAAGCAAAAAAATATGGTTATCAAATTTTCAATATCAATAACCCAGTAATGCATATTGATTTAAAAAGCAATCAACAGTTTTTGAATGATACCCAAAATGCCTTACAAAATTTGGTTTTCTTGCTTAAGCAACAACCAAACGCAGGTTTACAGCAAGAAGTTAAACTAGTTAAGCAGTACTATAAACTTAGAGCATTTGGTATTACACACTTCTTAAATTTTGGGAATAAATTTGTTTTGAAAAACCTTGAGCAGATTTTAATGGATTCTAAGATTAAGTTTAAGAATACTATACTTGCTATTTATAAGCTGTATTATTTTCATGCTATTATAGGAATAAATCACATGTAAAAGTAATGAGGGAGCAAAGAGTTCTAAACCACCCTCATAATAGATTTTAGGGAGATATTAAAGTTCTTAAATGTAATAATCTTTAATATTCAAAAATTAAAGTCTTAGATTGTGCAACTAACATGTAGCAATCAATACTACCATAAACTTTTAAATTGCATTTTACTTTTTAATAGAAAGCCAATAATAAGAAATTAATTACCAAAAGCTCCAATCAATTATTTTAAATCTTTTACTGGTTAAATTTTAAGACAAAAAGCTTACAAATAGTTTTATAAATACGTTATTTATAATATCTACAAAAAAAGCACCCACCATTGGCACAATTAAAAATGCTTTATGCGATGGTCCATATCTATCTGTAATAGCTTGCATATTTGCAACAGCAGTTGGAGTAGCGCCTAAGCCAAAACCACAGTGTCCAGCGCTTAATACAATTGCATCATAATCACTGCCCATAAATTTATAAGTAACAAACCTTGCAAAAGCAATAAGTAAAACAGTTTGTAAAATTAATATCACCAAAACTTGAGTAGCTAAGCCTTGAAGTTGCCATAACTGTAAAGACATGATGGCAATGGTTAAAAAGAGGTATAAGCCAGTATTTCCAAGGATATCTATTGCATGTTCATTTACAATGTAATTAGAAAAATGAGCAACGGCATTTCTAATTACAACACCTACAAATAAACACCAAACAAAATTGGGTAACTCTATCCATGTTCCCTTTGCTTGCTCATATAAAAACAAACCTAGGGCCAACGCTAAAGACATCATTGTTAGGGTTTCAATCATATTCCGAACACTTATTCTTCTTTTTGAAAGCGGGCTTTCAAATGTTTCAATTGGCTGTTCATGTAGCTCGACAGTATTTGATGGCTTTATTTTGCTTTTTTTAATGAGTGCTTTTGCAACAGGTCCTCCAATTAATCCTCCCATTACTAGTCCGTAAGTAGCACAAGCCATAGCAAGTTCCATTGCACCTTCAATTTGAAAAATATTGGTTAAGCTTTCGGCCCAAGCTGCACCAGTTCCATGTCCACCGGTTAATGTGATGGAGCCTGCAATTAGGCCATAAGCTGGATTTATGTCAAGAATTTTTGCAATGGCAATACCAAATACATTCTGTAATAAAATAAAAACACCTGTAATAGTTACAAATACGAGTAGTGGTTTACCTCCCTTTTTTAACCTCGCAAAATCTGCACTTAAACCTATAGAAGTAAAGAAAAAGAGCATCATTGCGGTTTGCAACGCAACATCAAATTTGAAACTTAAACCCATGGTAAGGTAAAGTGCGTATAAAATGATGGCAACTAAAAAGCCACCAACTACTGGCTCTGGAATATTATAGTCTTGTAGAAACTTGACTTTTTTAACGATAAAAAAACCTAATAACAAAACAATACAAGCAGCAGCTAGCGTTTCAAAAATATTAAATGACATCGTATATATTAATTTGATTGGTTATGATGGAGTCCAAGTTAATAATTTTATATAATTGAAAGGCATAAATAGTACCTCAATTTCTTATAACGCAACCCTCAACCTGCTACTGAGCTACGCCTATAAAGTTAAATGCATTTATAAATATTTTAAATTTGGCCGATGATTTCTTACTCTCTGTTAACTTGCATTGGGAAATATTGACTATTTATAACGGTTAAAATCCTTACAAACCATAAAATCCATCTTTCACCTTTATAACCCCACTATCCAACAAGGTTCTTATCACAGCTAACTTCTCAGTCTCGTTACCAAACTTCACCAATTTCAACAAACTATCAATAGTCAATTTTTCATTAGATAAAATCCTCAAAACTTGGGCAGTAATCTTACTTTCTAAACTTCCGTCTTCATTTCTTTTTTTCGCTAAACAAACATCGCAAACGCCACATTCTTTAGCATCTGCTTCATCAAAATAATTGAGTATTTGTATGCTTCTACATTTTTCTTTTTCAACAAAAGCTAAAATATGTTGCATTTTTTGTTCGTAGTTTTCTTTACGTTCGGCAAAATACTTTCTATCAATTAACAAATCTTCGGTTTTATAGCGTGGCTTAATAAAAGTTAATAAAGGTTGGTTGGTTTGTTGCTGATAGCTTATAATTTCAAACTTATCCAGTTCTTTTAAATAATCAATTACTATTTTTTTGCTCATGTTGTTTTTTTGAGCAATTTCTTTTTCTTTAATGTTTATAAACTGATCAAAAGCACCACCATAACTTCTCAAAACAGATTTTATAAACCCATCATATTTAGAATTTTCTACCTGAAAACGGTATAAATCTTCGCCGTTTACTATAAACTGAATTCTGGAAAGCATCAGCGCACTTTCATTTAGCACAAAATAATCATCATGTTCTAAAAACTTAATGGCACTAATGGTGGTAATTACATCCAACTGAAACTTAGAACAGAAATCGGCAATGTTAAATTCGTAAGTAACGCCCTCTCCCATTTCAAAAGGAATTTGCAAGTAATTACAAATAAAATGGTAAATCTTTTTAATTTCTTCTGTTGGCGGAAAGTTTTGTTCAAACTTTTTCTCAAAACTTAAACGGTCTCTGGGTTGAAACAAAACCACTGCATAGGCTTTTTTCTCATCTCGCCCTGCCCTTCCAGCCTCTTGGTAATAAGCTTCTAAACTTTCCGGAATTTCATAATGCACCACAAACCTTACATTTGGCTTATCAATACCCATCCCAAAGGCATTGGTGGCCACCATCACTTTCACGTTATCAGTTATCCAAGCATTTTGCTTTTCGGCTCTTTCATCTAAATCTAAACCAGCATGGTAATATTGCGCAGGTATTTGGTGCTGATTAAGGTATTTAGCCAGCTCTACAGTATCTTTTCTGGTGCGTACATATAAAATACCGCTACCATTTACACCTTTGCAAACATCTAAAAGTTTCTGTAATTTATTTTCTTGATTAATTACTACATAACTTAGGTTTTTGCGTTCAAAACTTTTTCTAAATATATTTTTAGTTTTAAACTCCAGTTTTTCTACAATATCTATTTGCACTTTTTTTGTTGCAGATGCTGTTAAGGCTAAAACCGGTACGTTTGGGTGTATTTCTCTAAAATCTTTAATGTGTAAATATGGAGGCCTAAAATCATAACCCCATTGCGATATACAATGAGCTTCATCAATAGCTAAAAGGTTTACTTTCATGTGTTTTACACGCTCTCTTACTAAATCAGAAAGCAGCCTTTCAGGCGAAATGTATAAAAACTTTACTGGGCCATAAATGCAATTATCTAAAGCAATATCAATTTCTCTTTTACCCATTCCAGAAACAATAGCAATGGCATTTATCCCTCTATGTTTCAGGTTTTCTACTTGGTCTTTCATTAAAGCGATTAAAGGAGAAATGACCAAACAAATGCCGTCCATTGCCATTGCAGGAACTTGGAAGCAGATAGACTTACCTCCGCCAGTTGGCAATAGGGCTAAGGTATCTTGCTGGTTCATTACAGAATTTATGATGTCTTCTTGCAAAGGCCTAAATTCGTCGTGTCCCCAATATTGTTTTAAAATCTCTTTAATCGGCATTGCTTAAGTTGTTAAACAAAGAAAGTGATTATTTATATGAATTTGATTTGTATTTAGAGCCTGTTTAAAATTTATCTAATAATTTGTTCATGCTTCTTTTCGGCTACAAATTCGTTAAATTTTTTCGATACATTAATTTTTTAAAAGGAACTCAAGAGTGCTAAAGCAGTTTTCGAAATAGTAGCTTTGCTATCTCTCCAAAATTTGCCTCTTTTCGCTAAAAAATAAGCTATAAACATTTTCACAATATAAATTTAAACAGGCTCTTAATAAGGAGCAAAATATTTTAACACGAAAAAACTTCAACACTTTATACTACATTTTGATTTCATTTCTCTACGCACTTTGGTGTTAAATTTATCCCGCAGATTTAGCTGATTATCGCAGATATTTAAAGTGGAAAAATTAATCAAACTTAAACCAAATGTAAAAAAAGCATATAATTCCATTCTTACTCCTCCCCAAAATTTTAAAATTCTTAAATTGCTGCATTAATTACGCATAATGAAAAAAATATCTTTAAACTTCTATTTATTACTGTTTTGTGGGATGAGTGTAATGGCTCAAGAAAAAAAATGGGATGTTGAAAAGCCAACTGGCACTACAAAAACCATCAACTTTACTACAGATGAAGGTACTTACATGAATTTGGATGTAAGTGCAGATGGCAAAATGATTGTTTTTGACATATTGGGAGATATTTATAAAATGCCAATTGCAGGCGGTAAAGCTACTTTACTATCGGGCGGAATGGCTTTCGAAGTTCAACCTCGCTTTTCGCCAAATGGCAAATATATTTCTTACACCAGTGATAAAGGTGGTGCAGATAATATTTGGATTATGAATGTTGATGGCAGCAATCAGCGTCAAGTTACAAAAGAAACTTTTAGGTTGTTAAATAACGCTGTTTGGACACCAGATAGCAAATATTTAATTGCCCGTAAACATTTTACAGCAAGGCGTTCTTTAGGTGCTGGCGAGTTATGGATGTACCATATAGCTGGTGGCTTAGAAGGTGTGCAACTTACCAAAAGAAAAAATGACCAACAAGACCAAGGCGAACCTTGGGTTGCCCCAGATGGAAAAAGCGTTTATTTTAGTGAAGATGTAAGTGAAGGCCCAAATTTTGAATATAACAAAGACCCTAATTCAGAAATATATGCCATCAGAAAATTAGACCTTACCACAGGAGATTTTAGTAAAGTTGCTGGTGGTGCTGGTGGTGCTGTGCGTCCGCAGGTTTCACCAGATGGTTCTCATTTAGCTTATGTAAAAAGAGATCGTTTAAAAACAATTTTATACCTCCAAGATTTAGCAACTGGACAAGAAAAAGCACTTTACTCAGATTTGTCTAAAGACCAGCAAGAGGCTTGGGCAATTTTTGGTGTTTACCCAAATTTTAATTGGCTGCCAGACAATAGACATATTGTTTTTTATGCTAAGGGAAAAATAAGAAAAGTAGATAGTATTACTTTGTATGAAGAAGAAATCCCCTTTTCTGTTGATGTTAAACAAACCATACAAGAAGCTTTGCACTTTGAGCAACAAGTTTTTAAAGATGAGTTTGATGTTAAAATGATTAGGCAATTGGTAACATCACCAGATGGGAAAAAAGTTATTTTTAATGCTGCTGGATATTTGTACACAAAAGATTTACCTAATGGAAAAGTGGAAAGACTAACAGAAGGAACAGATTGGGAGTTTGAACCCAGCTTTAGCCCCGATGGAAAATCAGTAGTTTTTACAACTTGGAACGATGAAACAAAAGGTGCAATTATGAAGTTTGATTTTAAAGGAAAAAAACTTAATAATGTAACATTTGAACGGGGATTTTATTACTCGCCAAAATATAATAAAGCAGGCAATTTAATAGTGTATAATAAAGGAGTTGGCAACATGACTTTGGGTTATTCTTATGGTAAAAACCCAGGCATTTACACCATAGAACCCGAAAAAGGCACTAGTAAATTAATTACAAAATCTGGTATAAAACCTCAATTTAACAGTTTAGATAATCGGATATTTTTTCAGTCTTCTGAGGGTGGTAAAAAGGCTTTTAAAAGTTGTGATTTAAGTGGTGGCGATATTAAAACACATTACACATCAACCTATGCTAACGATTTTATACTTAGTCCGGATGAGAATTGGATGGCTTTTAATGAGCTATTTAATGTTTACATCACACCAATGGTTAGCACAGGTAGCGCTTTGGATTTATCATCAACAAATAAAACTTTACCCTTAAAAAAATTAACCAAAGATGCTGGCTCATACATTCACTGGAGTGCTAACAGTAAAGTTTTACACTGGACATTAGGACCTAATTATTTTTCTAAAGAAATAAAAAATGCTTTTCCGTTTATTGAAAACACAGATGATAAATTACCTGCTGTTGATACAACCGGTATAAACATTGGCTTAAAGCTCCCAACCTATAAACCAGAAGGTAAAATAGCGTTAAAAGGTGCTCGCATCATTACGATGGACGGTACAGAAGTGATTGAAAAAGGTACAATCATCGTTAACCAAAATAAAATTGAAAAAATTGGGAATGAAAATGACGTTGAAATCCCTGCGGATGCTAAAGTTTACAATTTATACGGCAAAACAATAATGCCCGGAATAGTTGATGTACATGCACATTTAAGAACTAGCCCTGATGGTGTTTCACCACAACAAGATTGGTCTTATTATGCAAACTTGGCTTTTGGTGTTACCACCTCTCATGACCCTTCTAGCAACACAGAAATGGTATTTAGTCAAGCAGAAATGGTTAAAGCAGGTAGAATGGTTGGTCCAAGAGTATTTTCTACTGGTACAATTTTATATGGAGCTGATGGCGATTTTAAAGCTGTTGTGAACAATTTAGAAGATGCCCGCTCGCATTTAAGACGAATGAAAGCGGTTGGTGCATTTTCAGTAAAATCTTACAATCAACCTAGACGAGAGCAAAGACAACAAATTATACAAGCTGCCCGAGAATTAAATATGGAAGTAGTACCAGAAGGTGGCTCAACTTTTTTCACCAATATGAGCATGATTACTGATGGACATACGGGTATTGAACATAACATTCCGGTTTTACCAGTTTACAAAGATGTAACTACCTTTTGGGGTGCAAGTAAAACTGGCTATACGCCTACTTTAATTGTAAGCTATGGTTCGCAATCTGGAGAAAATTATTGGTACGATAGAACTAACGTTTGGGAAAATGAACATTTGCTAAACTTTACGCCTAAAAGTATTGTTGATGAACGAAGCCGCAGAAGGATGACCTCAGAATATGGCGATTATGGGCATATTGATGTTTCAAGAGCGGTAAATCAACTTTCTAATGTTGGCACAAAAGTTAATTTAGGTGCTCACGGACAAATACAAGGTTTAGGTGCACATTGGGAATTGTGGATGTTGGCGCAAGGTGGAATGAAACCATTAGATTGTATAAAAGCAGCAACCATTAATGGAGCAAGTTATTTGGGAATGGATAAAGAAATTGGCTCTTTAATAAAAGGAAAGCTGGCAGATTTAATTGTTTTAGATGCAAACCCTTTAGATGACATCAGAAACTCTGAAAAAATTTCTTACACTATGGTTAACGGTAGGCTATTCAATAGTGAAAACATGAACGAAATAGGAAACAAAGAAAGTATGATTAATAAGTTTTGGTGGCAGTTTAGCAAATCAGAAAACTTTATCATACCAGATAGTGAGATTGAAACGCATACCTATACGGTACCAGAATGTGACTAAAATTAAAAAGGCTCAATGTAAATTGAGCCTTTTTTAGCTTTGGGCCTTATGCTTTAAGCTTTGCGCTTTTAAAAATTAATCTATTTGCAAGCCAATGTTTTTCAATAAAATTGAAGCATTAAAAGTTTTGCATTCTCCATCCTTCATTAAGTAATCAAAATACATTTCTTCGCCTTTTATTTGAATATCAAAATGGTAATTTCTTAATTGTTGCGGAAATTCCTTTTCAAGTTCGGCAATTTGCAAATCGTGAGTGGCTATTAAGCCTGGCGTTTGTTGAGCGATTAATTTTTTGATAAAAACTTTGGAACCCAAATATTTATCTCTGCTATTTGTTCCTCTCAACATCTCATCAATTAAAACAAAACTATTTGCATCAATTTTGGTGTGTTCTAAAATCATCTTTAACCTATCTATTTCTGCTTTAAAAGTTGATGTTTGGTTTGATAAAGAATCTTTTATACGCATATAACTTAAGATATTAAAAACAGAGGTTTCAAAAACCTTTGCACACACTTTAGCTCCGGCAAAAGCCAAAACCATATTAACACCTAAAGTACGGAGGAAGGTAGATTTACCAGCCATATTAGAACCTGTAATTACATCAATAGTGATGTTTTGTGCTAAAGAGAAATCATTTACAATCCTATCTTTTTCTTTAATTAATGGGTGGCCTAATGCAATACTTTTGATATGGTAACTATCAACTATTTTAGGGTTTATCCAAGCCGAGTGGTTGTTTGATAAAACTGCCAAACTAATTAAAGCTTCAAATTCAGAAACTACGTTTAAACCATTAATTATTAAACCACTATTGGATTGTTCCCATTTAGCTAATCTTTTTAAACATCTTAAATCCCACTGTAGAAATAGGTTCAAAAACAAACCTACTATTGGGTTTAGCCGGGTATTAAGTGAGTTTAAAATTTTTGCTAATTCGGCTATTTCCGCATGTAAAGATTTATCTGATTTTAAAGTATTTACTTTACTGACTAGCAACTGGCTTTGCCAATTAGTATTTTCAATCCACTTAATATTATCTGCATAACTATTTAAAATGGAAACACTATTACCAATATTTTCGTGAATACTGTCTATTTGCTTTTTATATAACAAATAACCAACAGCACTCATTATTAAACATATTCCTAAAATGCTCCAAAAAAAACTACCGTAAATTGCTGCAATTATAAAAACCAAAACGTTTAAAACAGATATTGCATTAATAAATATGATAACTGATATTACTTTTATAAAATCTAATTTTTTAGGTAAAAAAGCGGTAAAAAAATATTCAATTACTTTTACTTTATCACTCTCAAGACTAAATAATTGAGTTCTGAAATTTAAAATTTCGTTTTCAAGTTTTGATAATTCTTCAACAGCAACCTGTCTTTGTTCTATTTCAGCTTTAGCAGAAGGTTTCTTTAACCAATTAGCTAACAAATCTAAACCTTTAAAACTAACACATCTATTTATGTAAGCAAAGATAGAATGCGCTCCAAAAACATCTAAATCATCCATGTAAAAGTGAGCCTGATTTTGATATTCAGAACCATTGTTATAAATATTCGCATTTCCGTTAATCATATCTAGTTCATTTTGAACCAATTGTAATTTCGTTTTATATAAGTTAAAAAGATGTTGTTTTTTAACTTGCTTTTTAACCAAAATTAAAAAAGCCAATAGCATTAAAACGAAAATAATTGAAAGTGCTTGCAACCCACTTTCAAAAAATAAATACGACAACAAAACAGCAAATGCAAAAACACCTAGTCTTAAATAGGATAAACTATTGATGGCCTTTTTAATTTCTGTAATATTAACATCAAGCTCTTTTACAAGCAAATTGTAATTTTCAATTATATTTTTATCAATCATATTAATAGTTAACCATAAAAAAAACCGCTGAGTAAATCAACTCAGCGGTTTCAAAATTATGCAAATTATTGATTATTACTTCTGTAAGTTAATTTCAACTCTTCTATTTATTACTCTTCCATCCTCTGTGCTGTTATCAGCAATTGGCTGTGCTTCACCATAACCTTCTGTAATTAAAATACTTGCTTTTATGCCGTTATTAACTAAGTAAGCTTTTACAGCATTTGCTCTATCAACAGAAAGAGCCATGTTTCTTTGTTCTGTACCTTCTGCAGATGAATGTCCGTTTAATAAAAACTTAGCGTCACCGTACTTTTTTATTTGTTGTGCTATAACTTCTAAAACTGCATAAGATGAAGTTTTTAATACTGATGAATTAAATTCGAACTGTATGTTTTTTGAGTTAAAAATTGGCGCCGCTTCTTTAGGGCAACCATTATTAGCTGCATCACCTTTAACTTCTGGGCATTCGTCTTTTGAATCAGGAATACCATCTCCATCCGTGTCAACCTCTTTTACAGGCTCAACCTGTTTTGGGGCTTCAACTACTACAACTGGTTCTTCCGCTGGCTTAATAGCAGCTTTTTTTGATTTACAAGAACTGTAATAAACGCTTATTAAACTAAGACTAAATACTATAACTAAGTTTTTTAAATTAATTTTAATCATAAAATTATATTTTTTTATTTATTCTTTATTTTTTACAATGATAACACCAATATTCTTAAAAACTTATTATTCTCTAAAAATTTTTAGTTAAAATAAAGATAATATTGATAAAACAAGAAATGTTTAAAACTCAAGTTTTACGGTTTAAAATAAATTCTTACATTTATTCGTTCCATACTTTAATTAGCAGTTAAGTATTTAGTTAAACCAAATATGCATAATATTTTAATTATAGACGATGAGATAGGAATTTGCTTAATCATGTCTAAATTTCTCACGAAAAACGGATATAAAACTACCACCGCCGAAAGTGGGGCTGCAGCTTTTGAACATCTAAAAAACCAAAAATTTGACCTTGTGTTAAGTGATTTTAGATTAGAAGATACTGACGGAAGAGAAATTTTACGTAAAATTAAATCTGATTACCCAGAAGTTATTGTAATTATGGTGAGCGGTTTTGGAGATCCAAACTTAGCTAATGAGTTAATTAGAATGGGTGCTTACGACTTTATTAATAAACCTATTTATCCTAATGTTATTTTAGAAACCGTAAAGAATGCATTAGACGAGAGAGATGCCAATAAGCTAATTTAGTTTGATGTTTGTTTCTTAATAAATTTTTGGCTTTAACTTTGCTAATAATGCATTATTTAATCTAATTTACCTATGAAGATTACACTTATTGCAATTGGCAAAACAGACGACTCTTATATTCTTGAAGGCGTAGATAAATACCTTAAAAGATTAAAGCATTACATCAAGTTTGATATTCAAATTATCCCAGATTTAAAGAAAACAAAAAATTTAAGTCAGGATGAACAAAAGTATAAAGAAGCAGAGTTGTTTTTAAAACATATTCACCCAAATGATGTTGTAGTTATTTTAGATGAAAGAGGTGTTGAAATGAGTTCGACCCACTTTGCTGACTTAATTAATAAAAAAATGATTGGTAGCGTGGCCAATTTAGTTTTCTTAATTGGTGGACCCTATGGTTTTGATAACGCATTATATCAAAGAGCAAATCACAAACTTTCATTATCTAAAATGACATTTTCACACCAGATGATTAGGTTATTTTTTGTTGAACAGGTTTATAGGGCTTTCACTATCTTAAAAGGAGAACCTTATCACCACGAATAAAACATTATGAATAAGAGAAATTATAAATTTAAAAGTGATACAAACACTAATGAAAAGCGGATTTTCTGGATTTTGATAATTGTTGTGAGCCTTTTTTTTATTGTATTATCACGTTACGTTTAGGGTAATGTTAATTGCTTCGGGATAACATTAGCAATAATTCCCCCCCTTAACAAAACAAAACCTTAAGCACACTAAAACACCTAAATATTGCTATCTAAAAACAACAAGAGTTTTATTTTTCTCAATAGCTACAGGTTAAAACAATTGATTCTAAAATATATTTTCTGATTATTTAAAAAATATATACGCAATTACTATAGCGGCTAAAACACCTGCAAGTTCGGCCATAAGTGCGGCAGGTAAAGCATGGCGAGTTCTTTTTATAGAAACAGATCCAAAATAAATAGCTAAAACATAAAATGTTGTTTCTGTTGAACCCTGTATCACACAAGCAACCCTAGATGCAAAACTATCCGCACCTGTGGTATTCATTAATTCAACCATTAAACCACGGGAGCCACTCCCACTTAATGGCTTCATAAATGCAATTGGTAAAGCAGGTACAAAACCTGTATCTAAACCAACAAATGCAACAGCATATTCTATTACATCTACCAAAAAATCTAAAGCACCCGAACCTCTAAAAACCCCTACAGCCACTAATATGGCCACCAAATAAGGGATAATTTTTACAGCAATTTCAAAACCTTCTTTTGCCCCTTCAATAAACGTTTCAAAAACATTTACTTTTTTAAAAAGTGCTAAAGAAACAAAGGAAATAATTACACTAAATAACAAAACGTTGCCTACAACACTAGATACTATTGCAATTTGATCTTGTGAAAGTGTAGTGAAATAAAATAGCGTACCACAAATAATTACTGCCGCTGTACCTAAGTATATAATAATTGTTTTTTGGAATAAATTAATTTTTTGATACAAAGCTGTCACCACTAAACCTACTAGTGTAGAAAAAAAAGTTGCTAATAAACACGGAACAAACACATCTGAGGGGTCTGCTGCTCCTGCTGCTTTTCTAAAAGCCATAATACTTGTGGGTATTAACACTAAGCTAGAGGCATTAAGCACCAAAAACATAATTTGAGCATTTGAGGCAGTTTCTTTTTCGGGATTAAGTTCTTGCAATTCTTTCATTGCTTTTAAACCTAAAGGTGTTGCTGCATTATCTAAACCCAGCATATTTGCAGAAAAGTTCATCAATATAGAACCCATTGCAGGGTGGTTTCTAGGTACTTCTGGGAAAATTTTACTAAAAAATGGAGCTACTATTTTAGCGAAAATATTTATCATTCCGCCTTTTTCGCCCACCTTCATTATGCCTAACCAAAAAGTCATTAAACCTATTAGACCTAAAGAAATTTCGGCACCAGCTTTAGACATGTCAAATGTGCTATTAACAATGGTTTGGAAAATTTGATAATCCTGAAAAAATATCAGTTTAAATAAAGCCACCGTAAAAGAGACTAAAAAGAATGCAATCCAAACGTAATTTAAAGCCATGTAAAATTAAATATTGCTAAAGGTTAAAAAGATTTTACGCATTTCAAATTCTTAAGCCATATTTCCACTCAAATACTATTTGTGCATGCTCATTTCTTAGCTCAATTTCTGCCGGATGATTTAACATTAACGAGCCGTTAAATAAAAATTCTGACGAATCAATTACTACATAAGCATTTTGAGTGCTTAAATCTCCAACATTGGTTAACGTAAAACATTTTTTTAAAGTTCTGCTGGTGGTATCAAAAATTTCGGTGTAATTTAAACCTAAATCTACGGTGTAAGATTTATCACCAGTCTCGATTTTACAATTGGTAAGTTTAATGTGAAACATCTCTTGGCTTTGAAGCGGAATCATTAAATAATTTATTACATCATTTTCTTGATAGCCGCTATCCACAATGGCCTCAAAAGCTGTTATTATGGCGTAAAAATTTAATTCCCTAATGAATTGCCTTTCTTCATCGCCTGATAAATTACCAGATTCTATTAAAATAGTTGGAGTAGTTTTTTGAAAATTATCTCCAAACGCTCTTGCTTCATATTCATCTTTAAACCTTGCAACATGATTAGGAATTAATTCTTGCAAAGTGTAATTGATGCTTACAATCAATTTCATAGCCTTCTTACGGCTCCAATTAATAGTTAAATGAATGTCAGTAGCTGGAGCTAATAATGATATTCCTACAGGCTTGTTTTGCGATGTGCAATATAAACTGCTTTGATCATGAAGGTTAAAAGCAAAATCAGGTTTAATTACTGATTTAATACTTTTTAAAACATTAGCTTCTGGCGATTGTAAAACTAAATAATCTCTATTAATATCTATTTGTTGTGCATTTCTTCTGGTAAAATTTTCTAAACCATCAGGATTTATCACAGGAATAAAATAAATACTTAAGTGCTTTAATAAATACTGGCTTTCGCCAGATTGTAAGTAATTTATCAAATCAAATATTGCGGCTGTTGCAGTTGGCTCATCACCATGCATTTGGCTCCAAAGCAAAATTTTGGTTTTACCCTCTCCTATTTTTAACATTCTAATAAGTCGCGTTTCAAAAGAATAACCAATTGTTTGCCAGTTCAATTCTACATAATCTTTTTCAATTAAATCGTTAATTAAAGAAAAATTGAAAGTGCGGTTAGTGATTTTAGGATTTTTATATAGGGCATAATTTATACCTAAGATTTGTTCTTTATTCATGTAAGATGTTGTATTGAAATTGAGATTAAAATTAAGAAAAACATAAGATTTTTTAATTTTAAATAATCATTCGAAGTTAAAATTCGTTTGATATATACATTAACGTAGAAGAGAAAATTTTTTAAAAGTGCATAAAAACTTTTAGAAACTTTAGACTTAAAAAACGAAAAGCCAATAAGATTGCTTGGAATTACAATTTTAACTTTCCAGAATCTAAGATTTTTGCCAACGAACAATTAAATCTATTTAGCTTAAATAACAGCAACTTTGGTAGTGGCAATTTTTGATAAATAAAGGATAAAAATAATCAATTTTTATTTTTTAGGTTGTAAAGCGCCTTTTTTAAGTTTTGCTTTTTCTCGAAAATAGAATTCCAAGGATTTTCCCTTTCTAATAATAACTTAGGCACATTATTAATGTGATAATCATTCATATCCAATTTATCATTCAACTCATCCCAACTTAATGGGTATGAAACTGTTGCACCAGGTTTTGGTCTTACAGAATATGGTGCAGCTATAGTTTGTCCCCTTCTATTTTGTAAGTAATCAATATAAATTTTTCCTTTTCTTTTGCTAGGAGATCTTTCTATGCTTGTATTATATGTATTCAATTCATGCACCTTTTGCGCTATAAATTGAGCAAAAACCTTAATAAATTCGTAATCATACACTGCACCCACATACACATAAATATGGATGCCAGATGAGCCTGATGTTTTGACAAAAGAAACTATGCCTAGACTATCAAAAACTGCTTTTACAGATAAGGCCACAGCAACCACTTCTTTAAAACTATTATCATCTGGGTCTAAATCAATCACCATAAATTCCGGATTTTCTGGTTTTTTATAAGAACTTAACCAAGGATTTAACTCAATACATCCCAAATTAGCCATAAAAACTAATGTTGCCGCGTTATTACATATTAAATAATCAATTTCTTTATTTGTGCTTTCTGAAAATACTTTTGTGGTTTTAGTCCATTTAGGTATTTGATCTGTATTTACATCTTTTTGATAAAAACCAGCTTCAGTAATGCCGTTTGGATGGCGATTAAGAGAAAGCGGTTTATCTTTTAAATATGGCAAAATAAAACTTGCAGTATGGTGGTAATAATTGATTAGGCTTGCTTTTGTTATTTTTTCTTTAGGCCAATACAGTTTATTTAAATTGGTAAGCTTAACGCTTTTACCATCAATTTTTATTTCTTTTTGATCCTCATCAGGCGTTAATACTTCCTCTAAGCTATCATCTTTAGCAGAAATAACATCATTATTGATTTCCTTATCTAACCTTAAACCTATAAAAACTGGATGCCTTAAGTGCTTATCTTTTGTCCATTCACTAAATTTAACCTCGCAAATTAATTCCGGTTTAACCCAAGTGATGGAACTTTCCTGTGCAGCTTTTTCTTGAAATGGTTTGGTCTTAATAATTTTAGCGGAAAGTATTTGGTGTATATTTTTTAAGTCATTATCCTTAAATCCCGAACCGCAATTTCCTATATAATGTAGCTTTTTATCATCACTCATTAAACCAAAAACTAGTGCTCCAAAATATTTTCTACTACCTGTAGGTTTTGTAAAACCACAAACAATAACATCCTCTGTATCAATAAATTTAAATTTCAACCAAGAATTACTACGTTTTCCGATAAAATATTCATCAATAGCCTTTTTAGCAATTATGCCTTCCCATTTATGCTGTTTTGCTTTTTCATACAATTGTTTTCCCTTTTCAACCGTATGATCGTTATAAAAAATATTTTTTAATTGGTAGCTTTTTAAAAGTTGTTTAAGCAATTCTTTTCTTTGCAAAAGTGGCAAATACGATATATCATATCCGTTAAGTTGTAATAAATCAAAAACGTAAAAATTTAAATCCGAATTTTTATGCTGACCAAAATCTTGTAATAGTTGAAAACTCTCCTTTCCTACTTTATCAAAAACTATTAATTCTCCATCTAATACGGCATTTTCTTTGATTTTTTTAAGCTGTTCTACAATTATATCATACTTATCAGTATAGTCTTTTCCGTTACGGGTATATAATTTAACAGACTCATTAAGGTGGGCTAATATTCTGTATCCGTCCCATTTTCTTTCATAAATCCAATCTTTATCATCAAAAATATGTTTTTCTAAAGTGGCAAGCATGGGGCTATAGCTATTTTCTTCAATTATAGCTTCCGATATTGGTTTTTTTTTAGGTGCAGTTTTCTTCTTTTTAAAATCTTTCCCCGCCTTTTTTATTTCTGATGATACCAAATCTTCAATATCAAATTTTGTGTTTACTGCAAACTCATCATTATGTTTTATAAGCAACCAGGCATTTTGTTCGCCATTTTTTAAACGCACCAACGCAAATTCTCCTTTTAATATTTCTCCTTTTAAATTTATTTTAAGATTACCATTTTTTAAACCTTCTAAAAGGGTTTTTTCATCATCTTTTCTAGTTGTAGCTAAAGATTGGTAATTGCCTTTATCAAAAATAGTTACCGTACCAGCGCCATAATTTCCTTTTGGAATTTCACCTTCAAAATCTTTATAATCGTAAGGATGGTCTTCTACCATCATAGCCAAGCGCTTATCTTTAGGGTTTAATGATGGCCCTTTAGGCACTGCCCAACTTTTTAAAACGCCTTCCATTTCTAGCCTAAAATCATAATGCAGATGTGAGGCATGGTGCCTCTGAATTGCAAAGATTAATTTCTTATTGGTTTTTTTGGAATCGCTTTTTGGCTCTGTGGTTTGTTCAAAATCTCGTTTCTCGAAATATTTTTGGATACTCATTCATTATGCCCCTTTCTTGGTTAAACTTTCCATTAACTGGTCATATAAATCGTCGCTTTTGGCTTTTTTAGGTTTTAATTTTTTAATGGTTGGTCTTTTGCCCTTTGCTTTTGCCTTAATAATTTTTAAAAGTTCTGCGGTGTAAGTGTCTTTATATTTTTCAATATCGAAATCAGAAGTATATTGTTTTATGAGTGCCAATGCTACATCCATTTCTTTTTTAGGGATGCTTATATCAGTTGAAACTTCAATTTCGGTGCTTTTTCTAATTTCCTGGGCAAACCTTATTCTTGAAATTACAATTACATTATTTTGTGGGTAAATAACACACAAAGCTTCTTTTTGCCTTAAAACAAAAGAGCCAAAACCAGCTAATTTAGTTTTCTCTAGTGCTTTTAGTAAAAGCGCATAAGCTTTTTTCCCTTGCTTGGTTGCTTCAGCGTAATAAGAGGTTTCAAATAGCATCGGATTAATCTCTGCTACTTTAACAAAATTTTCTATTTCTATAGTTTTGTTCTTTTCTGGACTGGCGTCTTCAAAATCTTGATCTTCTAAAATCACATATTTATCACCAATTAGGTAACCTTTAACAATCTTTTCGTAAGGAACTTCCTTACGTGTTTTTTCGTTAATTTTTTGATATTTTATATTGCTATGATCTCTTCCATCAAGCATATCTAAATCAAGACTGCTATTATCTATCGCCGAATAAAGTTTTATTGGGATATTTACTAATCCAAAAGTAATGGTGCCGTTCCAAATAGATCTCATTTTTCTGATATTAAAAAAGTGGATAAAGAAATTTAAAGATGATAAATTGAAGCATTAAATCGTTGTTTATCATAACATTAGCTAAAATTACTAAATATACCGTTTACAATTTTCTCAGATGCTGCTTCACAAAAGTCTAAACCAGAATAATCTGGATTATAACCACTTATATAAGGCACAGCCATGATATACAAATGAGGATTATAGGCACCATGTTTATCCAGTACCTGAAAATAATCGTTAATAGCAAGACCAGAAACGTTTAAATAATATTCATCATTTATCAATTGAACATCATCAGGATGGTTGGTTAATGCCTTTTGCCCTTCTTCCGCAGATTGAAACCTATAAGTTGCCTTACACAAGCTTTTACCGTCTAACAAACCTTTAAAAGGGAATTTCTCAAAAGGTATTTGTGGCTGCCCTATACAGTTAACATAGGTTTTAAAATCGACAGACTTTCCAGAATATTTATAAGTTATACCGCCATCTTCTAAAGGAACTACCTCACTATCATTACCAACTTCTATCAATTCTAAAACTCCCGCATTATACAAGGCTAATAATTCATCACATGAACTTTGCGGTACATACGCAATTACCACAGATATTAAAGGAAGTAAAACAGTTTTCAATCTTTGATAATCCTCTGCCGAAAAATATTTTGCAGGTTGGTTCATCGCAAAACTTAAAATGCCCAATGCTTCTTTCCAATAAACGGATTGTTTTCTTTTAATAGATTTTTCTGCCTCGGCGTATTCTGCTTTAAGTAGCTGAAAAGCATCTAATTTTTCTCGTAATTCTATTGCCCATGCCACAAACTCTTCTAATGAAAAATCTTTAATTTTTTGATAAAAAGCAGGGTCTTGTTCTATAAATAGGTTTTTAAAATTCTTCTCGAAAATATAATCTAATGATAAAAATCCTTGATTAGTTTCGCGGTGTTTAACAATTTCTTCTTCGGTTAAAATAGCATCATTTTGCAAATGTGTATCGTTTAAGTGGAATCTCACAGCAGGTAAATATCCATTTCTAGAATGCATCACAATTTTAAAATCCTCACTGCCTTTTGCTAAATGATAAACTAATTTTCCTTCCCAATTTTTAACATAAATACCATTATTTCTTACCAAAGTTCTTATAGCATCTATAGCTGTTAATGATGAGCCAGTTAATGCTACAGGATGATTAAGCTTTAAATTCAACTTTACGGGAGGATAAGGTGAATCAAAATAGCCATCAATTTTTCCTTCATGGGTTTTAGGCCAGTTATGCCCAGTGCATAAAATAGCTATATCAAAAGTGTATTCATTTTCTGCTGCAAATACGGTTACTTGCCCTGGTTTATATAACACATCATCAACAATAGTTTCTGTATGAATAATGACATTATGTTTAGATTTTTTTAATATCTCATCAAATTGTGATGATAAATAATCTCCAAAGAGTAAACGTGGAAGCACTTTATATTCATTGAAATTATTTGGAGTAATTTTATATTTATCAGCTTCGCCTTGGTTCTTGTTCACCCAATCTTCTATATGATATTGCAATTCTGGAATCTCATTATCAGATACATTAGTTACATGTTCTTGTAAAGCACCTTCTTCACTGTAGGGCATTCCCACACCAAGTTTGGCTTTTCTTTCAAAAATATGTATTTCTAAATTTTCTTGTCTGCTTTCAACTAATCTTTTAAGCATGAATAAACCACTTGGGCCTCCGCCTATAATGCCAATTTTAAGATTGCTTTTTTTCATAGATTTTTTGTGCTTTTAAAAATAGTTTGATATGTTATCAAAACACATCTGGTAAATTATTGATTTTTCACTACACAATTTTTAAACCAAAATATTTAAAGTTTTAGTATTTGAGACATTTTAAACATCAATAAGACTATTTTTAATTTTTAATCAACTTGTAATTGGAACAGAGTTTGTAAAAATGTTTTTAATCAATTTAATTTTTAAATAAAAAAAACATGGAAACGAATCAACAAATAAGTGAAATTTTAAATGACTTAGTTCAAATTAATAACGACAGAGTTGAAGGTTATGAAAAAGCTATCGCTGAGTTAAGAAACGAAGACGGAGATTTAAAAGCACTGTTTTTAAGTATGATACACGAAAGTAGATCATACAAAATGGCTCTATCCACAGAACTAAATGTTTTAGGTGCAGATACTGAAACCGATACAACTACTAGTGGAAAAATTTATAGAGCCTGGATGGATATAAAAGCACTTTTTACCGGACATGATAGAAAAACTGTACTATCTAATTGTGAGTTTGGTGAGGATGCCGCTCAAAAAGCTTATGAAATGGCTTTAGATGAAGAAGCAATACCTGCTCATTTACGCCAATTAATTACTGAGCAAAAACACAGCTTAAAATTATCGCATGATCAAATAAAAGCATTAAGAGATCAAAATTCTTATTAATACTTTAAGGAACCGAAGATACATTTTATCGGTTTTTTTTTAATTCAAAAACTTACAGCAAAAACTCAATTTAAATACAAAACATTCATATAATGAAAAACTCAAAACCAGACCAGCAAAAGAACACTAATAAAAAATTAGACGATTTAAAATTAAATACAGAGAACTCTGCAAACTCTAAAATGACAACAGATCAAGGTTTGTTAATTAACGATGACACTCATTCTCTAAAAGCTGGAGAAAGGGGTGCTACACTTTTAGAAGATTTTATTTTACGAGAGAAAATTACACATTTTGATCATGAAAGAATTCCTGAAAGAATTGTGCATGCTAGAGGAGCAGGTGCTCATGGCGTATTTAAAGTTTACAACGATAGCATGAAGGAGTTTACCAAAGCTAATTTCTTAATTGATCCAAATATTGAAACGCCAATATTTGCAAGAATGAGTACGGTAGCCGGTTTTAGAGGTTCGGCAGATTTAGCTAGAGACGTGAGAGGTTTTGCCTTAAAATTTTATACTGAAGAAGGAAATTATGATTTGGTAGGCAATAATATGCCAGTATTTTTTATTCAGGATGCTATAAAATTTCCTGATTTGATTCATGCTGTTAAGCCAGAACCTCATAACGAGATTCCACAAGCAGCTTCAGCACATAATACTTTTTGGGATTTTATCTCTATGACTCCAGAATCTGCACACATGGTAATGTGGGCAATGTCTGATAGAGCAATTCCAAGAAGTTTAAGAATGATGGACGGTTTTGGAGTGCATACTTTCCGTTTAATTAATGAAAAAGGTGAATCGCATTTTGTGAAGTTTCATTGGAAACCAATTTTGGGTGTTCATGCTGTAGTTTGGGACGAAGCACTAAAAGTAAACGGACAAGATCCTGATTTTCACAGAAGAGATTTACATGAGGCTATTGAAAATGGTGCTTTTCCTGAGTGGGAATTAGGAGTGCAAATTGTGAAAGAAGAAGATGAACATAAATTTGATTTTGATTTATTAGACCCTACTAAACTTATACCAGAAGAATTAGTACCAGTTAAAAAAATTGGTAAAATAACTTTAAACCGTAATCCTGATAATTATTTTGCAGAAACAGAGCAGGTGGCATTTCACCCGGGGCATTTAGTTCCTGGAATTGATTTTACAAATGATCCACTATTACAAGGTCGATTATTTTCTTACACAGATACACAATTGAGTCGTTTGGGAGGTCCAAATTTCCACGAAATTCCAATTAACAGACCAGTAGTGCCAATACACAACAACCAAAGAGACGGTATAGCTCGCATGCAAATAAACAAAGGCAAAACAAGTTACCATCCAAACTCTATGTCTGATGGTTTTCCTAAGCAAGCAAAAGAAACTGAAGGCGGTTTTACATCTTACCAAGAAAGAATTGATGCTAATAAAATAAGAAGCAGAAGTAAAAGTTTCTTAGATCATTTTAGCCAAGCCACACTTTTTTACCAAAGTCAATCAGTGGCAGAACAAAATCATATTATTGACGCTTTCCGTTTTGAATTAGGTAAAGTAGATATTATAGAGATTAGAGAAAGAATGCTTGTTTTATTAAAACAAGTTGATAAAGATTTAGCTAAAAAAGTAGCTGATGGTTTAGGTTTGGAAGTTCCAAATCAAAAACCAATTAACCATCAACACGGTGCTGATGATAACCCTAAAGATTTTGAATCTACTAAAGTGAATTCATCGTTAAAAAAATCACCAGCTTTAAGTATGACTAATAATAAAGGTGATGGTTCTATTAAAACTCGTCAAATTGCATTTTTAACTGCTAACGGAGTTAATGGTAAAGAGTTAAATACAATGAAAGCTGCGCTAGTAAAAGAAGGCGCAATGGTGAAAATTATTGGTCCAAATGCTGGTTCTGTTAAAACAAATGACGGTGCAGAAATTAAAGTTGATAAAAGCTTTTTAACCTGTTCTTCAGTGCTATTTGATGCCGTTTATGTACCTGGTGGCGCCGAAAGTTTAAAAACACTATTAACTATACCAGATGCAATTCATTTTATAGATGAATCTTTTTTACACTGTAAAGCTATTGCTACAAGTTCAGAAGGACGTAAATTAGTTGAAAACAGTTATGTTGCTTCAAAACTGAAAAAAGATGCTGCTAAATTTGGATTACTTGTTTCCGAAAAATTGGATAATGGTTTAATCAAAGACTTTATAGGTGCTATTGCTGCTCATAGATTTTTTGAAAGAGAAAATGGAGATAAAGTTCCAGCTTAAATAATAAAATATAAAATACCCGGGAGTTTCTCTCGGGTTAAACTACACATATATGAAAGAATTAATTAACGCTGCCAGAAATGGAGATTTAACTCAAATTAATGATTGCTTGCATAAAGGTGCTGATGTTAACTTTAAGGATGAAAAAGGTTACACCGCTTTAATCATTGCTACCTATAATCATCAAATTGAGGCTACGAAATTATTAATTGATAAAGGTGCAAATATTAACGCTCAAGATAATGGAGGTAATACTGCTTTAATGGGCGCTTGTTTTAAAGGCTATGAGGATGTTGTTGAGTTATTGCTTAAAAATGGTGCAGATGTTAATTTACAACACGGAAACGGAGGCACTGCGCTTATGTTTGCAGCAATGTTTGGACAAAATTATATTATTACTTTATTACTTCAAAATGGCGCTAATTTAATGGTAGTTGACAGAAAAGGTAATATGGCAATTGATCATGCTGGCTTACAGGGCAATAAAGAAGGTGTTGAAATACTTTCTTGCGTTGCTTAAATATTAAAAATCAATCTTAATAGCGCTTAATAATCATTAGCGCTATTATTTTTAAAAAACAAATTACCACCTAAATTGAATTTAATAATATCATACTCTTGAAACCTTAAAAATTCGCATTTGCTCTTCCCTACCTCTTAACGATGCCAATTCCAAAGATTCGAAATGGTAAATATTGCTTTTTAAAGTTTTTTTAAAATCTTCTGAAATTATTAAATCTGCACCGCATTCATTACATTTTTCTTGTATCCTAGCAGCCACATTTAAGGTATCGCCATGGTAAGCCAGTTCTCTTTTAACATCTCCAACTTCCACAGCAGTTACTACACCTAAATGTAAACCCGCTTTAAATTCTGGTAAAATATTATATTTTTTGATAAATTTATTTTTCCGTTTAACAAAATCATCTTGGCAAGCAAAAAAGAAGTCAATGCAAACGCTTAAATCTTTAACATGTTTAACAGGCCAACTTAAAACAATTTCATCACCAACGTATTGATAAATTTCTGCGCCGTATTTTACTGATATATGGTTGATGTTTAAAAAGCAATCTCTAATTAAACTGCTATACCTAAAGTGACCAAGGTTTTCTGCATGAGTAGTTGACGATTTTAGATCTACAAAAATAAAAGCCCTTTCCTCTTCTTGTGGTTTTGAATATTTGCCTAAAAGCAATGGAATTAATATACCTGGCCCAAATTTAGAACTAATTTGAATTACAAAACTAACTACAACACTCATAAATAAAACATACACCAAAGTTAAGTAGTAGTAGTATTGCCATGCTTTTGAAGGTAATGATAGAATGATATTTTTGAAATAAGTGGGGTGTAAAACCATTTCCCAAACCACATTTTTAACAATTAAAAACATGATTAACATGACTATAAAGTAATAGGAGGTTTTAATCAGAATAATTAAGCCGGGCGACTTAACTTTTAACCAATTTTTGGATAAATAAAAATCTGAACAACCCAATAAAATTCCATACAACAAGCCAATTAATGCGCAAAATATTAAAATTGGGGTAAACGATAATTGAACCTCTATAAAATGTATGCTACCAGTTGCTAAAGCATTAAAATGAAGTATTAATCCTAAAAGCAAAAAAGCAATTACCCAAAAAGTTACCTGAACTAAAATTGCACTAAGTAATGGATGCTCAAATGCAAATTTTCTGACCTGGGCAGCGTAATTCAATTTCATATTAATTCAAAAATGATACTTTTATTATTTGGTATGTACACCAAACTTAAATTTATAACAATATTAATCAAATGCAATAATTATGTATATAAATAAAGATGGCAAAATTTTTCATAAAAAAACCCTGATTGAAATACAATCAGGGTTTAAGTTATTTTGAGTTTTAATTATTCAGCAGAATCTTCAGCTTTTTTTGCTGCTTTTTTTGCTGGTGCTTTTTTCTCTTCTGTTTCAACGGTAGCTTCAACTACTGTTTCTTCCTTAGTAATTTCTTCTTTAGCTACAACTTCTTTTTTTGCTGCTTTCTTTACTGGTGCTGCTTCAACAACAACTGGTGCAGAAAAATCAAAGGGAACAACAGAAACATAAGATTTATTGTCTGCTTTCTTTCTGAACATTACCTTACCTTCAATTAATGCATGAAGTGTATGATCTTTACCCATTCCAACATTTGTATCTGGATGGTGTTTGGTACCACGTTGACGAACAATAATATTTCCTGCAATCGCAGCTTGTCCACCAAAAATTTTGATACCTAAACGCTTGCTATGTGATTCTCTACCGTTATTCGAGCTACCGGCTCCTTTTTTATGTGCCATGGTTTTATATCTATCTAGCTTTAAAAAAAGCTATTGAATGTTAAAAATTAAATTGAGATACTATCGATCTGTATTTTGGTAAAAGATTGACGGTGACCGTTTTTCTTTTTATAACCTTTTCTTCTCTTTTTGTGGAAAATAATTACTTTATCACCTTTTAAATGAGACACGATTTTAGCTGAAACTTTAGCTCCTTTTACTGCAGGGGTGCCTACTGTAAATTTACCATCATTTGATACTAATAAAACATTGTCAAATTCAATACTAGCGCCTTCATCTCCTTGTAATCTGTGTACAAAAAGGTGCTGGTCTTTTGCAACTTTAAATTGCTGCCCTGCTATATTTACTATTGCGTACATTATTAATTAATTTATATGTTTTTAAAATGAGGTGCAAATATAAGAATTATATTTTTTTAATCAAACAGCATTTCGAAATTTTAATTTATATCTTTTAGTATTCTGGTCTTCTTAAAATTGCATCGTAAATTAAAGCTTGTCTAAAATTAAAATCAGCAGCTAAATGTTTTTCTTTTTTAGGAAACTCAAAATTGTGATTGTGTGGTTTATGTATCGCTCTGTTTTTTATAACTTCTGGAGCAGGTGTTTCTGGGTTATAATAATCATAACCAGGTTTTTTACGGCTGTTTGACAATTCATCTCGTACTTGCTTAGCTTTTGTTTTTTCTTTAAAATAATCTTGTTTATTATTGTCAAAAACAGGTTCTAAAACGTAATCATCAGCCAAAGCTTTGTCATAAGTAGTTTTATAATTTGGATGAGTTACTACCGTAGCAATTGTTGGCACTTTATCTTTTAAAGCCTCTACAGCTTTTTTTGTTCTTTCTGCAGCGGTTTGCATTTCCTTTTTAAAATTTTTGTACATTTTATAAAGAAACGTAATAACCATTACGGCAATAATTACTTTATCCATAATTATATCTAATAAACTATTGATTTAATCTATCCAAATATAAAAGAATTAAGACTAATGTTGTTAATAATTTATGCTTTACTTTAAAACAATACATACATTGATTAAGTTTGCACATCATGAGTATTGAAAAATCAACCATCCAAAATTTACGTCAAGATTATCGTTCGGCATCGCTTAATGAAGAAGATGTAAACCAAAACCCATATTTACAGTTCGAAAAATGGTTTTCTGAAGCTTTAAACGCAAAAGTATTAGAACCAAACGCCATGACATTGGCAACTGCAGATGCTAATTGCATTCCACAAGCCCGAATTGTGCTTTTAAAAGAATTTACTGAACAAGGCTTTGTGTTTTATACCAACTACGATAGCGCTAAAGGAAAGCAAATTGCAGAAAACCCTCATGCTGCATTATTGTTTTTTTGGGGAGATTTAGAAAGACAAATACGTATTGAAGGTGTAGTAGAGAAAGTTAGTGATGACGAATCAACACAATATTTTCAATCCAGACCAAAAGGTAGCCAATTAGGTGCATTAGCATCGCCACAGAGCCAAACCATACCAAATAGAAAATTTTTAGAAGATAAACTAAACAGTTTGGTTGAAGAATATGGAGTAAAAGACATTCCGAAACCAGAACATTGGGGCGGTTATAGGGTAATTCCTAATAAAATTGAATTTTGGCAAGGCAGGTCAAACCGTTTACACGATAGACTTGCTTACGTACAAGAAAAAGATCAAAGTTGGAAATTTGAAAGACTTGCGCCATGATATTTGAAGAGGTAAAACAATTGCTCATTAGCAAATTTGGCGAAGAGGTAATTTTAGCCGAAGAAGCAGCGCAAAAACAACCAGCGTTAATTATTAAGGCTGATTTAATTGCTGATGTTTGCCTGTTTTTAAGAGACTGCCCTGAAACTTGGTTCGATTTTTTATCTTGCTTAACTGGGGTTGATTACGGTGTGGAGCAACAAAAATTTGGTGTTATTTATCATTTAAGCTCAATTATAAAAAACCATACATTGGTGCTTAAAGTTGTACAAGAAAACGATAGAGCAACAGATAATTTACCCTCTTTTAAAAGTATAAGTGCTGTTTATAAAGCGGCCGAATGGCATGAGCGTGAAGCTTTTGATTTAGTTGGAATATTTTTTGAAAACCACCCAGATTTAAGAAGAATACTTTTACCAGATGATTGGGAAGGCTTTCCGTTAAGAAAAGATTATCAAAACGCAGAAAGTTATCGTAATATTAAAATAGAACTGTAAGCTTTGCAAAACACATTAAACCCAAAATACCAAGAAGCATTAAATCGCTATCAGGAAAAAATAAATGCTGTTACCGCAGAAGAAATGGTTTTAAACCTTGGGCCACAACACCCAAGTACGCATGGCGTTTTACGTTTAGAATTAATTACCGATGGCGAAATTGTAAAAGAAGTAATTCCACATTTAGGTTATTTGCACCGTTGTTTTGAAAAACACGGCGAAGCCTTAAATTATGCTCAAATTATCCCTTACACAGATAGATTAGACTATTTGGCATCTATGAATAACAACCATGCTTTTGTAATGGGCGTTGAAAAAATGCTTGGGATTGAAAACGACATTCCGAAAAGAGTTGAATATATAAGGGTTTTAGTTTGCGAACTGAATAGAATTGCCTCTCATTTAATTGCCATAGGTACTTATGGGATTGATATTGGTGCCTTCACTCCTTTTTTGTGGTGCTTTAGAGACCGTGAGCATATTATGAACATGTTAGAATGGGCTTCTGGCGCAAGAATGTTGTATAACTATATTTGGGTTGGTGGCTTATTTTATGATGTGCCAGTTGGTTTTGAGCAAAGGTGTGCCGAGTTTGTAGCTTACTTTAAGCCTAAAATGAAAGAGCTTAATGAGTTATTGACAGATAACCAAATATTTATTTCTCGTACTGCAAACGTTGGTATTTTACCTTTAGATGTTGCCATTAATTATGGTTGCTCTGGTCCAATGTTACGTGGTTCTGGTTTAAAATATGATTTACGCCGAGTGGATGAATATTCTGTTTACCCAGAGTTAGATTTTGAAGTTGCCTATGGCAAAGGAGAAATTGGCAGCGTTGGCGATTGCTGGAACCGTTACAAAGTGAGGATTGTTGAGATTGAAGAGTCCTTAAAAATAATTGAGGCTTGCGTAGAAAAACTAACCAAAGAACATAAACGCACTAAGGAGTTTGACCCAAGAGCGCTTTGCCCTAAAAAGATAATTCCTAAAGTGCAAGATTTTTACAGCAGAGCAGAAAACCCAAAAGGTGAAATTGGTTTTTATTTTATGGCCGATGGTAGGTCTGATAAACCTTTTAGGGTAAAAGCTAGAGGACCAAGTTTCTGTAACCTTTCTGTATTGCCAGAAATTTCTAAAAATGTAATGATTGCAGATTTAGTGGCTATTATTGGCTCTTTAGATATTGTTTTGGGAGAGGTTGATAGGTAAGTGAGCAGTATTATTATAGATCTTAAAAAAAGGTGAATTTTAAAAATTACTTACAAAGTATTGTTCAAAGCTTTTTGCAGCTCAATTTTTTCAAATAGTTTTTAAATTTTCTTTTAACATTCTACAATTCATGTTGTAAATCACATCCTAATGCGCTAAACCTTTCCACATTTAGCTATTTATCCACCATTACAATAGCTGCGCTTTAAATTATCGAAATTAGCACAATATGTTAGTTTCTATAAGTATTGTAAGATATCCCAAAAGATATATTCCTTTTGCATTTTTAGCAATGGCTGTGCACCGTTTGCCCTTATTTCTCACAAAAGGCTGTAGCTTTTGGAAGCTTTTAGGCTGCGGCAAAAACGGCACATTTGATGTAAACCCAGATTACCAACAATGGGGTTTATTAGCGGTTTGGGACAGCCCTCAAGATTACGATAATTTTAAGCAAAATTCGTTTATTCAAAAGTGGTGGAATTTCTTTTGCGAAGAACAATCAGCCATACTTTTAGAACCCACAACTGCCCATGGAAAATGGAGTGGCAAACAACCTTTTGGTAACCCAAAAACCAAAACTTTGGAAGGCAAAATTGCCGTAATAACTAGGGCAACAATTCGCCCAAATAAATTAAAAAACTTCTGGAAAAACGTATCTCCTGTTGCAAGTATTATGGGCAATGCAAAAGGCTTTATTACCTCGGTTGGAATTGGCGAAGCACCATTTTTTATGCAAGCAACTTTTTCTATTTGGGAGAGCCAAGAAGATGTCATACAGTTTGCTTATAAAGATGCCGAACATGCTAAGGTGATTAAATTAACCAGGGACGAAAACTGGTATAGCGAAGAACTTTTTGCAAGGTTTAAAATCATATCATCAGAAGGAAGCTTGTTTAGTATGGTTAATTAAAATTTAGCTTAGTGTAAAAATAAATTTATAAAATGAGAATTGTAGCAGAATTACCACACCCCGAATGTAAGATTACCATATTTTCTATGAACAACAAATTCATCATCAAATTTGAGCAGGGCACTTTGGAGCAAACTTATAAACTTGCCGAAATGGATATTTTGAACGGTGTAAATGGTGTGTTCGAAATTTTAGATGAAGCATTTATTGCAACCGTAATACAGCGATTTAAACTAATGAGAACTGATTTCATAGCAACGTATAATAAATATAACTAACAATATAAGTAACCAAACTTAAGTGTCTATTTATTAACAATTTAAATATTAAATATCGATTAAACAGAATAATATTTTGCTATGCTTAAACAAATCAATATCCAATTTATCTTTAATTTAAACAAAAAATTTCATTAAATCACTTAAACAACTGTATTACTATATTTTATGTTTAGTTACAAAATTAAATTTTTACTTGTCAATTTGCCAAATAATTAAGAAGTAGATTGTTTTTTAGCTAAACATATATAAATATTTAATGAAGCCTAGAAGAATTATTTTTTTTTAGAAATACGTATAGAAATAGCACTATTTTTTTTGCGAAAGTATCAGATTAAAAAAGACTTTAAGCAAGTTCAAATCATTACTCCTATTTAACATATACTTAGAATTTGGTAATTGAATATTTATTACAAGGCTAAAAAAATCCAATTTCAAAGTAATGCAGTTTTTAAAAAAAAGTGACAATAAATAGCTTAGTATATTTAATATAACTAAAAATACAATTTCATCCTTAATAAAAATTAAAGCATTAATTCATGAAAAGCATATATTTAGTGAGACATACATCAGTTTACAATCCAACAAAATTATGTTTTGGCCAATCGGAAATACCGTTAGAAGAAAACTTTACAGTAAGTTTTGATTGGATAAAAGAGCAATTAAACACAACTGAAAATTGTGCTTTTTATAGTAGTCCCTTGCGGAGATGTACTAAATTAGCCAGCTATTTAAGTGATGATAATTTCACTATTGAGAGCAGATTAAATGACCTAAATTTTGGCAATTGGGAAATGAAGGGTTGGGATAAAATTCCTGCAAAAGAAGTTAAACTTTGGCAAGACGATTTTGTGAATTACAGCACAAAAAAAGGAGAAAATTTTGCTGATTTATTTGAGCGTAGTGTAGCGTTTTACGAAGAAGTTTGTAGTACCACAAATAAAGAAAACATAGTTATTATTTGCCATGCTGGCAACATCCGTTCTATACTCTCTTATGTATTAGATTTCCCTTTAGAAAACGTATTTAATTTGAAAATAGATTACGGCAGTATTTCTAAAATAGCCTATAACGAAGCGCAAAAATTAAGCACAATTGAACTTATAAATTTCGCTCCTAATAGCTTTAAAAATTTAGTGAAAGATTAATCAATAGTAATAGTACTCCCTTTTCCATCTTCACTAATAATTACATTTGCCATGCCTGCAAACAAACCATTTTCTACCACACCGGGCAAAGCATTCATTTGTGCCGATAGTTGTGCAGGGTTTTCGATTTTCTCAAATTTACAATCTACAATGTAATTTTGATTATCTGTAAGCAACAACTCTCCTTCTTTGTAGCGTAATTTTGGAATGCAACCTAAGGCTTTTAATTGTGCAATGGTTATTTCCTTACCAAAAGCTGTCACCTCAACTGGCACAGCAAAACTTCCTAAAAACTGTGATCCTTTAGCTGCATCAGCAATTATCACATAAAAATCGGTTACAGAAGCAATAATTTTCTCTCTTAATAAAGCTGCTCCTCCTCCTTTTGTCAAGTTTTTATTGGCATCAAACTCATCTGCACCATCAATGGTAACATCAATTTTTACCACATCTTCAATGGCCAATAGCGGAATATTTAAACTAATAGCCAATTCTTCAGTAGCTTTAGAGGTAGGTACGCCTTTAATGCTTAAACCATTTTTAACCAATTCTCCAATTTTCATAATCGCAAAATAAGCTGTAGAGCCCGTTCCTAAACCTACTATCATTCCATCTTTAATATAAGTGGTTGCTTTTTCGCCTACTAATTGCTTTGGATTCATGTTTTTTTTTGATTTTTTTTCAAATATATAAATATGGTTAAATCAATTACTGATTTTTTTGAATTCATCAAAAAATAGAATGTGTTAACTATTTAATCAAACATTTATCAATTTTACTTTAAAACAACTCAAAATTTGTTTTTTGGGACAATTATTGATACCAAATTGCAAACGCATTTTCCAACTAGAATATGCTTTTTAAATCATTTAATTAGGGATAATTAATAAATTATAAAATGAATAAAAACACAAATGCAGGATTGCTGATTCTTAGAATAGCAATTGGAGGCTTAATGTTATTACATGGAATAGCAAAACTAAGTGGTATTGAATTTATTGAAGGAATGCTAGTTTCTAAAGGGTTGCCAAGCCTTTTAGCTTACGGCGTTTATATCACAGAAATTGTTGCTCCACTTTTAATAATTGTAGGATTTAGAACCAGGCTTGCAGCCCTCGTTTTTATATCTGGGACTTTATTTGCTATGTTATTGGTACATTCTGCCGATATTTTAACCTTAACAAGTAGTGGTGGTTGGGGAGTTGAGTTATTAGGATTATACACTTTTGGTGCATTAACCTTGTTTTTTACAGGCGGTGGAAAGTTAGCTTTATCATCAGCAAATAAATGGGATTAATTAAATTGATATTTGTAATATGAAAGCGATAGGATTTAAAACATCGTTACCAATAAGGGAAGAAAATAGTTTTTTTGTATTTGAAACAGAGATTCCAAAACCTGGTCCGCAAGATTTATTGGTTAAACTAAAAGCCATAGCTGTTAACCCGGTAGATTATAAAATTAGACAAAATAGTGCTATTGATACAGTTTTAGAAACGCCTAAAATTATTGGTTGGGATGCTGCTGGTATTGTGGTTGCTGTAGGAGAAAAAGTAGATTTATTTAATGTTGGTGATGAAGTATTTTATGCTGGCGATATCACGAAATCTGGATGTAATGCAGAATACCAAACTATTGACCAAAGAATTGTAGGCAAAAAACCATCGAGCTTAAACTTCACAGAGGCTGCTGCATTACCACTAACCAGTTTAACAGCTTGGGAAATTTTGTTCGACAGGCTAAGAATTAATAAAGATTTAGATAAAGGCAAAAACTTATTAATTATTGGTGGTGCTGGTGGTGTGGGCTCAATTGCGATTCAGTAAGCAAAAAAAATTGCTGGTTTAAATGTAATTGCAACGGCATCCAGACCAGAAAGTGCGCAATGGTGTACATATTTTGGGGCTGATGTTACTGTAAACCCTCATGATTTAGTGAATAACATGAAAACCGCTGGTTACCCACAAGTAGATTTTATATTAGATTTTGTTGATGCTAACGCTTATTGGGACGCCATGGTGGAGCTTATTAAACCACAAGGCCATATCGCATCTATTACAGGAAGCAATATGCCTATTGCTCTAAATAAATTATAAACCAAAAGCGCCACTTTTTCTTGGGAATTTATGTACACCCGTTCTATGTTTCAAACGGATGACATTTCAAAACAGCATATTATATTAGATAACATTGCAGATTTAATAGACAACAAAACGCTTAAAGGAACTTTAAATACAGTTCTAGAAGGTTTTACTGTAGAAAACTTAAAGAAAGCACATGAAATGCTAGAATCTGGTAAAACCATTGGCAAAATAGGAATCAATTTTAATTGATAATAAATTGAATAAAATGGGAACAAAAAACGTTGAAAAAGTAATAGCACCAAGCCAGCCACATTTTGTAGGTGATGGTTTTAGAGTACATAATTTTATACCAAGTGCACAAGGATTAAGTATGCAAAGGATGGATCCATTTATTATGTTGGATTATAATTCTAAATTTAATTTTGCACCAAGCGATATTCCAAAAGGTGTTGGAGTACATCCACACCGTGGTTTTGAAACTGTTACCATAGCCTACCAAGGCAAAATTGCTCATCATGACAGCAGTGGTGGTGGCGGGATAATTGGCGAAGGTGATGTACAATGGATGACTGCTGCATCAGGCGTCTTACATAAAGAATACCACGAAGAAAACTTTAGTAAAACTGGCGGCTTATTTCAGATGGTACAGCTTTGGGTTAACTTGCCAGCAAAAGATAAAATGAGTACTCCTAAATATCAAGCTTTAGATAATAAAAATATTAATAGATATGTTTTACCAGATATTGGTGGAGAAATAGAGGTAATTGCAGGAAGTTATAAAGGTGTTAAAGGTTCTGCTTCAACATTTTCATCAATAAATATGTTAAATGCAAAGTTAAAAGAGGGAACAATTGCAGACTTTAGTTTTCCAGCTGATTTTAATACTGCTGTTTTAGTTATAGAAGGAAGTATTTTTATTAATGAAACCATAGAAGTGCCTACAGATAATTTAGCTTTATTAGCAAATGAGGGTGAAAATTTTACAATAGAAGCAAGTGAAAATGCGATTGTATTAGTGTTAAGTGGAGAACCAATTAAAGAACCGATTGCTAATCAAGGACCTTTTGTAATGAATACAAGAGAAGAACTAGCACAAGCCAATTCGGATTTTAGAGCAGGTAAATTTGGTTATTTAGCATAGCTAAGATTTTAAATTAAAAGCTTTAAGGAAAATAAAAAAAACCTATTTGATAAGTACATATAAAATTCTATTAATAAGTTTATTAATAGCTTTTATATGAACAAAAAAATTAACATTAAATTAGTTATATTTTAATGATTTACCTTTATTTGAATATCGTATCGTGAGTAAAATGAATAAAATGGTAGCACTAAATCGCTACTACAAAATAACAAAGTTTTATAATTTTTTAAGAGAAACGGCAATAAAAGGTGCTATTACTATAGCTATCTTTTTGTTGATTTTTATTATTGTAGATTATTTCTTTTTAGATACCAGAGCAATATTTGAATCTTTGGTAAATGATTACTCTCCTAAATTTATTTTTTTAGTTTTCTACATATCCGAAACTATTTTAGGTTTATTGCCTCCAGAAATTTTTATAGCTTGGAGTGCCAAAATGAGCAATCCGTGGCTTTACCTTACTGGTTTAGCTTCCCTATCTTATTTAGGAGGCATCACAGCTTATTACTTAGGAAAATTAACTTTCAAAATTCCGGTAGTTAAAAACTATTTGGAAAATAAAATAGCCATTCATTTAGTTAATTTAAGAAAATGGGGAAGTATTTTTGTAGTTGTGGGTGCCATGCTGCCTTTACCCCACTCCATTGTTAGTTTTGCCTGTGGATTGATTAAATACGATTTTAAACATTACCTGTTATGGGCTTTATTTAGATTTTTACGCTTTTATATTTACGGAGTTGTAATTTTTAATGTGATATAAAAATGATTATATCACATTTACTAACAGTTAACTTCTTCAAAGCCTAATCAACAATACATTCTTTCACCAAATAAACTATTGACTCATAGTTTTTACCAACCGCTTCAGACATTGCCATTTCGCAAGTTTTTGCGCTAGAGTAATGTCCATCAAAATCGCCACTTGCCATTACTTCTTTGGCTTCAAAATGTGTTGCGGATGCTGTAAGTTCAGGAAAAAGGAAACCTCTGTCGCCAGCCATACCACAACAACCAGCATTAAAAGGAATGGTTACTTCATCGGCAAAAGCTTTAGCAATATTGTAAAACTGATTTTGTAAACCCATCTTTTTTAAAGAACAAACCGGATGCAGAACTATGTTTTTCTTTTTTCTTAATACCTTAGCTTTAGGTACTATATAGTCGGCAATAAAAGTAATACTATCAATAATCTTTAAATCGTCGAACCTTTTTATATTAATTTCTGACAGTACTTTTCTGCTGGCTAATAAAGTTTGGGTGCAAGAACTCACATCTAAAACTATCGGAAATTGACCAAAGTTAGTTGTTTCCCATAAATCTTCAATGGTTTTGTTGGTGCTATATACGTAAGCATCATGGTAACCTTTTGAACTAAAAATTTGTCCGCAGCATAATGCGCTCAAATTTTTAGGAAACTTAAATTCTATTCCAACTTTAGCAGATATTTTAGCCATCGTTGTAATTATATTATCTTCTGGATTTGTAACTGACCCTCCCATCATCCGAGAGATACAAGTTGGCATATAAACAACCTTAGCGTTTTCTCCTGCTATTGTCTGTATTTGATTTTTACCTAAAGGCCTTAATTGGTTGCTCCATATAGGAAATACTGGAACTATCTTTTTTATTGCTTTGGTAAATTGGTACATGGTATTTTTACCCAATAAGTTATTTACACCTACTCCTGTTTGTACCGCTAAACCAGCAACTCCTTGTATAAAAGCAAAGTTTTTAGCCACTGTTAAAGCTGCTTTTTTAGCAAAATCGTTATGGCTTTCTCTTCTCAATCGTTTTACCAAATCTCCCGTATTAATATCTACTGGGCAAGCACTTGCACATAAACCATCTACTGCACAAGTTTCTAAACCATCATATTGGTATTGCCCCAATAATTCTTGGTGTTTTTCTGTTTGACCTCTCTTTTTGAAATTTAATAATGCTCTACGCGTTACAATACGTTGGCGTGGCGTTAAAGTAAGATTTCTACTTGGACAAACAGGCTCGCAATAACCGCATTCCATACATTTATCAACTTCTTCCTCAACACTTGGCAAATCTTTCAAGTTTTTTATATGCGCATTTGCATCGCTATTGATAATTACACCTGGGTTTAATAAAGCTTTTGGGTCTATCACTTCTTTCAAAGTTTTCATAATCCCATAAATAGTTTCACCCCACTCGGTTACAACAAAAGGAGCCATATTTCTGCCAGTTCCGTGTTCTGCTTTTAGCGTACCATTAAACTTTTTAACCACCAAATTAACAACATCTCTTAAAAAAGCATCGTATCTTTTAATTTCATCAGGAGTATTAAAAGCTTGTGTTACAACAAAATGTATATTTCCATCTTTTGCATGTCCAAAAATAATTGCGTTTTCGTAATCATGCTTTTTAAACAAATCTTGCAATGCTAAAATACCATCGCCTAAAACATCTACAGGAAAAGCAATATCTTCTAAAATTACTGTTGTACCACTTGCTCTTACTGCCCCAACAGACGGAAACATTCCTTTTCTTAGTTTCCATAAAAAGGCTTGCTCGTTAGCGTCATAAGAAAAAACAGCGTCATTTAATAAAGTAAGTTCTGGCGCAACCTTTAAAAAGTAATTAATCTTTTCATTTAACTGATCTATATCATTTGCTTGATATTCAATTAATAAAGCTGCTGCTGATGCTGGTAAAGTTTTAAGAATATCTGGCACACCAATTATATGCTCTATAGAACGTAAAGAAGCTCTATCCATTAGTTCTACCGCTTCTGCACCGCTTAAAGTTAATGAAGGAATTGCTTTGCAAGCCTCGTAAATATCAGGGAAATACAATAAAGCTGATGCTTTTTCTTTATAATCATCAACGGTATTTAAAACGGCTTCACTAATAAAACCTAAAGTACCTTCGGCACCAATTAACAAATGGGCAAGTATATCTAAAGGTTTTTCATAATCTATAAAAGCGTTTACAGCATAACCAACGGTGTTTTTTGTTTTGTATTTATTTCTGATGAGTGATTTTAGTTCATCATCTGCTTCAATCTTAGTTTTTAAAGCTTGTAATTGATTGAATATTTCTGGACATTCTTCATAAAAACGATCATAATCAGCTTCAAACTCGGTTGAATAAGTTTTACCGTTTGGCAAAATAAATTTGATATGCTTGGTGGTATGGTAAGAGTTGTGGTGCACTCCGCAGCACATTCCGCTTGAGTTATTAGACAATATACCGCCCATCATTGCGGCACTAATACTTGAAGGATCGGGACCTATTTTTTTACCGTATTTATGAAGATGATGATTTACGGTAGCTCCAATAATGCCGGGTTGTACCCTAACATGAGTACCGCTTTCTTCTATCCAAATCTTATTCCAATGCTGACTTAAGTCAACCAAAATACCATCTGTAATTGATTGACCTGATAAACTTGTACCGCCAGTTCTAAAAGTTAATGGGATTTGGTACTGATGAGAAAATTTAAACAAATTAACTATTTCCAATTCTGAAACTGGCTGAACTACCGCGATTGGCTGCAAATGATAAAAACCAGCATCAGCAGCATAAGCTACAACGTCAATCAATCTCGATTTTATTCTATTTTCTGGTAAAACAGAATTTAAAAGTTGAGGTATGGAAAGCATTAATTATAAAATGAGAAATTAAAAATTAGTTGCAGTTGTTGATTTTTTACTAATTAATAACAAGCATATTGCTGTAATTGTTGCATTAATAATAATTAATTCGAACCCAACTGCATAATTAAACCATGCTATTGAATTTTTATCAATCACAAAAGTTAAAACGGGCGCTAAAATGCAAATAAATGGCACTAAAACATCTTTAACGGACCGTTTACATAACATACCAAACGCAAATAAACCTAATAGTGGCCCATAAGTGTAACCAGCAGCTTTAA
Organism: Pedobacter alpinus; assembly: GCF_042684645.1. Classification (NCBI taxonomy): domain Bacteria; kingdom Pseudomonadati; phylum Bacteroidota; class Sphingobacteriia; order Sphingobacteriales; family Sphingobacteriaceae; genus Pedobacter; species Pedobacter alpinus. The sequence goes on along the minus strand of NZ_JBHULV010000025.1, from coordinate 68,089 downwards.
AAATTGCGTTAACAACAGAATCATCATTAATTAGTTTAAAAACCAAAACCACGCAAAAAATAAGGAAAGAGAAAACTACGTGAACGGTATGGCGAGTGTTTATTAATTGCTTTGAATTATAATCTTCCTTTTTATCAAAATGCAAAAAATCTACACAAAAAGATGTAGTTAAAGCTGTTAAAGCCGAGTCTGTAGTGGCAAAAGTTGCTGCTGTTAAACCCAACATAAATACTGTAGCAGGTAAAGCACCTAACTGATTTAAAGCAATTTCTGGAAAAAGATGATCTGGTGTTGCCAATTGAGTAACATCAATTCCTTTATTTTGTGCATAAATGTATAACAGTGCACCAACACTTAAGAAAAACAGGTTTATCAAAACAAAAACACCTGTAAAAGTGAGCATGTTTTTTTGTGCCTCGCCAATATTTTTACAGCTTAGGTTTTTTTGCATCAAATCTTGGTCAAGCCCTGTCATGGCTATAGTGATAAACAAACCACCTAAAAATTGCTTTAGAAAGTGGTTTTTGTTGGTGGCGAAATTATCCCAAAAGAATATTTTTGAATACGAACTTTCTTTAATGGTTTCAAAGGTTTGTGCAATATTTAAATCTAAACTGCTAGAAATAAAATAAATTGAAAGCACTACTGATGACAGTAGAAATACCGTTTGTAGGGTATCTGTTATGATGATTGTTTTTAAACCTCCTTTAAAAGTATAAGACCAAATTAATAACAAGCAGATAACAATAGTTACCCAAAAAGGAACATTCCAAGCATCAAAAATGAATTTTTGAAGTACAATTGCTACTAAATAAAGTCTGAATGCAGAACCTATTGTACGAGAGATTAAAAAAATCATAGAACCAGATTTGTAACTCCAGTACCCCAACCTTTTCTCTAAATAGGTGTAAATAGATATCAGATTTATTCTATAATACAACGGCAATAATACGGTTGCTATAAATATAAAACCTACCGCATTGCCTAATACAAACTGAAAATAACCAAATGCACTCTTTTCTACCGCACCAGGTACAGATATAAAAGTTACTCCTGATAAAGCAGTCCCTATCATTCCGAAAGCAACAAAATACCAAGTTGAGTTTCTGTTGGCTATAAAAAAACTAGAATTATCTGATGTGTTTTTAGATGTGAAGTAAGAAATACCAATTAAAACAGCAAAATAAACTACTAAAAATGATAAAAGTAAAATTGGTTCCATATTGATATTTAAACTGTTTTAAACTTATTTATTAATATTTTCTATTGATTTTCTTACGCTGCCATGCACCTCTAATAATGTTCTTGCAGTATTTTCATCAACCCCAGTTTCGGTCATAATCATTTTCACACCACGTTCAAATAATTTATGATTGGTTAATTGCATATCAACCATTTTATTACCTTTTACCCTGCCTAAATTAATCATTACTGTGGTACTTAGCATATTTAAAATTAATTTTTGTGCCGTACCAGATTTCATACGTGTTGAACCCGAAACAAACTCTGGTCCTACAACAACTTCTATTGGATATAAAGCAACTGCACCAACTGGGCTATTTGCGTTACAAACCACACAACCAGTAATAATATTTTCTGCATTGGCTTTTTTTAAGCCTCCAATTACGTAAGGCGTAGTGCCTGATGCTGCAATACCTACCACAACATCTTTATCTGTAATATTATATTCTTGTAAATCTTTCCAAGCTTGTTCAGTATCATCTTCAGCAAATTCTACGGCTTTTCTAATTGCCACATCTCCGCCTGCAATAATTCCTACAATCCAATCAAACGGAACTCCAAAAGTTGGTGGACATTCAGATGCATCTAAAACACCTAACCTGCCGCTTGTTCCAGCCCCAATGTAAAACAAACGCCCACCTTTGGCCATTTTATTGGCAGTAACAATTGCCAATGCCTCTATCTGAGGAATTACTTTTGCTACTGCCGCAGTAATAGTACTATCTTCTCTATTTATATTAATAAGAATTTCTTTAACAGACATTTTATCCAAATTCTTATAATTGGATTCTTTTTCTGTAACTATTTCCATGTTTGCCATATATTTAAATGCCTTAAATTAAGGCTATATTTTAATTGATTTATAATTATTTGTTAATCAAAAATAACCTGTAATTGATTTGCTTGGCTACTTTCGTTTTTTAGCCTATCAATTGCGGTAATGGTGTAATTATAGCTACGTCCTTTTTTTACGCTATTATCTACAAATGTTAAAACATCACCATAAATTACTTTCAAAATATTTTTAGGGTTGTTAATGTCTAATGTTTCTTTGCCGCTGGTTCTATAAATTACGTAACCGTAAGCCGTTTCGCCATCTCTAACAGCGTAAGGTTTATCCCAACTTAAGATTACAGAATTATTGTTTTTTATAAATTTTAAGGACAATGGTGCCGACGGTGGAACATGATCTAACCAAGCCATAGTTGGTGGTAAAGCTATTGTTTTATATAAATTGGTTCTTAAAGAATCTTGAAAACCACCTAAATTATTAGTAACAGATTTTGAGCTAAAGAAAATACTTCCTTGTATATTATTGTTTTTTCTCAAATACTGAATTTGATCTGGCATCTGACTTGGTATTTCCCAACCGTTTTTCTTTTCTGTTAAACGATAAACTCCATGACCGATGTAAACATGTTTGCCAAATGAATTTTTAGCCCACCAATCTGTTAATTTTTCATAAGCTGCCGGAGCATAATTAAAAGGAAAATAAACTTGAGGATTCACATAATCTAACCATCCTTTTTCTGTCCACTTTAAAACATCAGCATATAAAGCACTATAACCAGATAAGCCGTTGGTATCCGAACCTCGAGGGTCTTCTTTTAAGTTTCTCCAAATTCCAAAAGGACTAATTCCAAATTTTACATGATTTTTGGAATTGCGGATGCTATCAGCTATCCCTTTAATTAACAAATCTACATTATCTCTTCTCCAATCATTTATATCTTTAATTCCCCTATTATTAGCAGCAAAAGAAGTGCTATCTGGCAAAGGTTCTTTGCTTGGGTAAGGATAAAAATAATCATCAAAGTGTACACCATCAATATCGTAAGAGCGTACCACATTCATCACTATTTTATTGATATATGTCCTTACATCTGGCAAAGCAGGATTAAAATACTTTTTTGATGCGTAGGTAAAAAACCATTCGGGTTTTGTTTTGGTAATGTGCTTTTCGCTGATAGATTTTTCATCCAAATCATTTGTTGCTCTGTATGGATTAAACCAGGCATGCAACTCCATCCCTCTTTTATGAGCTTCTGTTATTACAAAATCTAAAGGATCGTAAAAAGGATTTGGCGCAACACCTTGCTTACCGGTAATAAAAGAAGCCCAAGGTTCTTCAGATTTAGCATATAAAGCATCAGCAGATGGTCTTATTTGAAACATAATGGCATTGATACCATTTTTTTGATGCGCATCTAAAATATCAACTAGCTCTTTTTGTTGCTTACTAGTACTTAACCCGGGTTTTGATGGCCAATCAATATTTTTAACGGTTGCTATCCAAACCGCTCTAAATTCTCTTTTTGAAGCGTTATCTTTATTTTGTGCATACAAATAATTGCTAGCTACAACAAAAAATAATGGAAATAAAAGAGCATACTTTTTTAACATAAAAAATTTAGTTTTTGAATAATTGACAACCGATTATATTTTTTAATCAGTTGCCAATTAATACTTAATAAATTGAGTTAAATTTTCAAGTCTTAATAATATATTAATAAGCTCTGCCTATAGCATCATTTGCTGCTTTAACTAAAGAGTTTGATCCGTTAACATCTTGAAAAAATTCCCAAAACATAATGCCATTAGCCTTTTCTTTAATTAATGTTGCCTTATCTTTAACAGTGGGTATTCCGTTATAATAGTAAGTTGTACCTGCAACTGTAAACGAGTTTTCAAGAGGATTTGCACCTTGTCTCAGCATATCCCTAAATGTTAGTGCTGCATTTGCTGGATTTTTGCCATATAAAGGTATTCCAACAACTGCCTTTGATTTTGGTATACCTTTTTGGTTTAACCAATAATCTATTACATCTTGTGTTAAAACCATAGATGCATGGTTTGGATTACTTTTATAACCCGCACCATCATAAGCCATTAAATTTATAAAATCCATAGCTTCTACTGCTCCTAAAGTTATACCATCTCTAATACCACCCGGAAAAACACCAGCTGTTACAGCTGCACTTAAATATTTATGCCAAGCATGTAATTCTACTGATAAATCTTTCATAAAAGACTCATAACTGATATGCTGCCCTAAGTTTGCGTTAGGGTATTCCCAATCTATATCAATACCATCTAATTGGTTATTGACTGCAAATTCAACTATGTTACGAATAAATATAGCTCTTAACTCAGGATCCTTGATGATGTTTTCAAAAATTTCTTTCTCAGCAGCAGATACTCCAGCAATGGATACACCAAATTTAAGTCCGTTTTCTTTCGCTAAATTTCTCATCTTACTGAAATTCGCAGGTCTTAAAATTGCTTTTATAGTGCCATTTGCATTTGGATAAGCAAAAGCATAATGAATATGAGTTACCATTTTAAACTTCGCTAAGGCAATAGAATCTATTTCTCTAGCTTCAGAATAATAGGCAACAATTTTGAAATCCTGATTTGAAACGTAAGGTGTGGTAGGTTTTACATTTAAAATTCCAGTATTGTATCCATCAGGAACAATTGCGACCTCCTTTTCACATGCCTGTAGCATAATGATACTTAGAAAGGCTAAAAAAAATAACTTTTTCATATCTGATTTATTTTTATGAAGATGTCATTTTTTTTAAATGACATCTGTGTTTAAATATTTATCTTCTTGTATTATCTATTGCGATACCATAAGGAGCATAACCCATAGTTGCTGGTATAAAACTTGGCGCTGCACTTCCATTTAATGGATATCTTTTTACACCAGAATTTATTGCCGGTCTATTCCTTATGGTTGGTGCATTTGGATCTCCTGTAATATCTAAATCACTTCTATAACCATAGTATATAAATCCACCTGTTGGTAAAGTTGAGTCGTTATTTATTGCTAAACCGGTAATATAAATATGTTCGTTTGCAGAACCTTCGGCAGAGAAACCATTAGTTCCAATTTGCATACCGGCTCCATTATCAATGGCAATAATGTTGTTTCCATTTATATCTGCTCTGTAAAGACCAACCGCACCAACATTAACAGCATAATATATCTTTTGATTAACAGGATCTATAACAAAAGACCTAATGGCAGAATTCATAATTGCGCCACCAAGCGGACCTATAAAAGTTCCATCAGTATTAAAACGCCAAATTCCTTTACCTGTTGTTGCAGTTTTTGATAACCAAATTTCATTGTTTACAAACTGAATACCTCCATCAAAATAAGTTGCAGTTGATACCCCTGCATTTGCAGCTGTTAAAGCCATTTTGGCTAAAGGATAAGGAGCTTCCACAGAATTAACTGGTAAAGTTCTTATACCACCGTTTCTTTCTGTCCACCAAATGTTTCCGCTGTTATCAAAAGTGTGCATCCAAGGGTCGTTTCTATAGTCAACGGTTCCAGCAGCAACTGAAGATTTTGTTAACACAACAGGATTAGATCCATTTAAATTGTATGATGTTATGCTTCCATCTGCTGCGGCATTAATACCACTACTAAATCTTAAGCCCAAGCCAGTTTCTGCAACATATATTTTGTTGTTGGCGATACTTATTGATAATGGATGAATAGTTGTTGATATAGGAATTTGTTGTACTACTGCATTTTGCGCAAAACTATAACGATAAATTCTTTGTGTTATCGCATCAGTAAAATACAAGCTTTTAGCTAATTCGCCTCTTACATCAACAATTCTGGTTACAACCAAAACCTCGTCGCCATCATTAACTGTTAACGTAATTGTATGTAAGCCTTCTCGTGTAAATGCAACTGTAGGATTTTGCTCGTTAGATACTAAGCCAGGTTCATCAAAATTCCAAGAAAAAGTAATGTCTTTATCTGGAAATTTAAAGGCTGCACCAAAAAACTGATAGCTATTTAAAACTTCGATATTTGCAGGGGCAGTAATGGTTGGTTGTCTTTTTCTAACTATTAAATCTCTTGTAATAGAATCAATTTTACCATCTTGCCAGCCTGTTAAAGTAATTTTATAAGTGCCAGGTATAGCATACACAATGGTATCTGGAATTACTTTTTCAGAAGTACTAACATCTAGTAAATTTGTTCCAACTAAGGTTTTCCCTTGTGGAAACTTCCATAAAAACCGATCTGAAAATCTAGATCGATTGGTTAAAATCAACTTTGTGGGTGCTGTAATTGTACCTATTGGAAAATCAAAATAAACATCGAAATCTCCAGTTGGAGTAATTCTACTAATTTCATCTTGTTTGCAGCCTGCAACAAGTAAAATTATAGTTGTTAAATAAATTAAATATTTTTTCATCATTAACATGTTTTAATATTTTGCAATAAATACATTTACAACCTCATTAGAAGCAGTGGTTTCTGAAAATACTTTTACTTTTAAGCTTACTATCAAATCGCCTTTTTTAGTAGCTGTTTGTAAACCATTAGAAATTAAAAGCTGTTTTGTTAAATTTGCATTTAAATTTGCTCTCCCAATCGAACTAAGAACTGCACCAGAGAAATGAGTGCTTGGAGCACCAGGAAAAAGAAGCCTGTAATCAGCTATGTTAATATTAAATCCTAAATGATTTTTAAGTGAAGCAAATCCTTCATTTGTTAGTGAATTTATTAAATCTGCATCTTTAATGTCTTTAGGAATAAACTTTTTATATACATCTCTAATTACATAAGCATCAGAGAACGTTTCAAAAAAGCTATCAAATTCATTATTTTGATTAGTTATCGTTCTAAATATGTTGTTCTTAGCTACTGAATCAACGATTAAAAAAACAGGTTTAGCATCAACAACTGAATTTAAAGTAGTATTAGCCAATGTAATATTAACTGCAAATTTCTCTACAACAGTTTCAGAAAATTCAATTTTGTCTATATTATCATTAACATGCCATGTTGATGCAGTTTGTACAATTGAATCACCAACTGCGGGAGCTCTGTTATTTAAACTTACCCTTAAGGTAGCTCGGGCTGCATTACTTGCCGTTGGATTACCTAAATCTGTAATTTGACTTTCTTTTTTACATGACAACATACCGATTGCCAAGCCTGCCACTAAAAATATTTTATAAAATTTCATACTGTTAGTTTTTTAATTGTGACTGTTCTGCCCACCATACCGGATTAAACACCCAATTTCTAGCGTCTGCACCTAATCTTGCAATTTCTTGTGGATTATAAATATATTCTGTTTGTCTATCGTAAGGAAGACGTTGTATAAATCTTCCTTGCCACTCTGCAAGCGCATTTCTTGGATAATATATACCTGGATAAGCTGTTGTGCTATAGCCATATCTCCGCATATCTACCCAACTTTCAGACTGTAAGTACAATGCAACGTATTTTTGCATCATGATATCACTAATTTTTAAAGCGAGCGGGTCGGCAATTACACGGTTTGATGCCATGTATGCCGTAATATCATTTTGCGCAACGCCAACAGTATTTAAATTAGTTTCAATTCCTAATTTATAAGCCGCATGTGCTGTAGGTAAATCTCCTTTGTAAAAAGCTGCTTCGGCTTTTATAAAATACAGTTCTTCTTTAAGTATATAGGGAGATGGAGAATCGTTTCTTGTCCATGTGCCATTGTATAGATTGGCAAAATCTGCTAATGTGGTACCAGTAGGTAAACCTAAAGTTGATAAACCTTCTGAAGATTTAGCAGATAAGTATCGGTTATTTGCTCCTGGAGTTGTTAATTTGAATAAACGAGGATCATATTCTGAGTTTGCTTGATTGATAGTTAAAAAATTCATCAAAAAATCTGTATGAACTGATTCTACCAAATTATTTCTAATGTCGGCAAAATTAAACTCAGGACTTGCAACCCTTGGTCCCCATAAATTAGTTTCCCACTCTCTTTCTGCACCTATTGGGTACTTGTAAATAGCACCGTCAAAATTTGTTAAGGCATCATTAACCGTTGTAATTAAACGATCGTAGCCATTATCAAAATTAGCAGTATGTAAATACATTCTTGATTTTACAGCCTTAGCAAATGCAGCCCACTTTTGTAAATCTCCTTGATAAAGCAAATCAGATGTAGCATTCATCACTCTATCAGTAGCAGAATTTGCTTTTGCAAGATCGGCCAATCCTTCGTCTAATAGTTGCTCAATACCATCATAAACTTGTTCCTGACGATCATAAACTGGGTTGAAACTTGCACCATAAGCTTCAGAATATGGCATATCGCCAAAAGAATCTGTTGCTGTTAAATAAGAATAAGCTAACATAATTTTAGCAACACCCAAATAATTAAAAGATCCTTCACGCTCAGCGGTTTCAATTAAGCCTCTGCAATTACTACCCACATCAAAATAATGCCATCTCCAAGCACCCAAACGAGTGATCCCACTGTAATCTAATTGAGACTCGATTCTTGAATTGTTTAACCTAGTGGTTATGTAAAAAGAATGAAAACTTGAAAAACGAGCATGAGAATAATTATGGTAGGCCATATTACCCAAAATAGCTGGCAACCTTAAGTTTGAAGGTGATGTTACCGGGTTTACAGGATTAACATTAATATCAAGTTTAGAACAAGAAGTTGATAATGTTAAAGCAAGTAATAAAACTGAAATTGATTTTAAAGTACTTTTCATGTTTTTATATTTAAAATCCTACTGTTAGTCCTAATGAATAAGATCTAGAAAGTGGAATATTTCCAAAATCGACGCCCATTGTGCTACCACCACCGCCACCGGCATTTGGTCCTGCGCTATTTACTTCAGGGTCTCCGCCAGAATAATTAGTAATTAAAATAGGGTTCTGTGCAGATAGTTCAAAACTTAATCTTCCTACTTTTAATTTTTCTGCTATACTTTTAGGTACAGAATACGCAAAAGTGATATATCTAACTCTTGCCCAATTAACTGTTTCTATAAAGTTGGATCCAACTGGTGTGTATCTGTTTGTGAAAAATGGAAAATCTAATGCAACTTCCCTTGTATTTTTCACAAATGAACCATCTGTTTGTTGCACAACTCCATTAAATACATACATTTTGTCTCTGTATTCTCCAATATCTTCAGCAATTCCTCTCGAAACCATACCTAAACGCGTTGCATTGTAAACATCGCCTCCGAAACGGAAATCCCATAAAAAGGATAGTGAAAAAGTTTTATAATTAAATTTGTTTAATAAGCCAATATTTAATTTTGGCTCTCTGTTTCCAATATATTGTTGTGAGTTTTGAGAATTGATAACAGGGTATCCTGTTTGATCAATAATCGTAAATCCATCTTCATTTTTAGCATAATCTGTACCTATAATACCTAACACTGGCATATTTAACATAGAACCGGCAATAGCTGCTGTATAGGGTTGACCAAATGTGTATGGAAAAACAGTAATTTGCCCGGGAAATTCTAACATTTTAGATGTATTTTTCCAACCGTTTAAAGTAACATTCCAATTAAAGTTTTTGGTTTTAATAGGATTACCATTTAGCGAAACTTCCACCCCTCTGTTGCGTAACCTACCAGCATTAAATGCTTTAATTACAAAACCAGTGGTTAGTGGAACTCTTGCGGTAACAATTTGGTTGCTACTTTCTTTATCATAATAAGTTGCATCTATGCTTAAGCGGTTTTTAAACAATTTAAATTCTGCACCAAATTCTTTTTCAATAGTAGTTTCTGGTAATAGATCTGAATTTCCTCCGGTTGGGTCATTTTGATAACCACCACCAACACCTTGAAATTGTCTTAAATTAGTATTTGTTCTATAAATTGGTGCGTCCTTACCAACTTTTGCATAACTGGCTCTTAACTTACCATACCATGAATTTCTGTTGTCAAACAATTCTGAAAATGCAAAACTACCGGAGTATGAAGGAGAATAAAAAGATCTGTTTTGAAGAGGTAAAGTAGATGTCCAGTCATTTCTTCCTGTAATACCTATGCTTAACATATTTTTGTAATCTAATTTAATATCACCGTAGGTAGCATAGCGTCTTCTTCTAGAAAATCCTTCTGTTACTGTAAGGTTGCTCCTATCAATATTATTAACACTATATATCCCAGGAACTATAAAATTTTCACCAGCAAATGCATTAGTTTTAGCCTCAAAATATTCTGAGGAGCCCCCTAAAATTGCGGTAGCTCTTAAATCTTTGGTTATTTGTTTATCAAACGTACTGTTAAAAATGTTTGTATTAAATAAGTAATTACCTTTGTTTTCAAATAACCTACCTGGTAACGACCCTGGTGTTCCCTCCGTAGTTATGTTAGAATAAGTTTGATTATAAAAATCTTGACCTACCCTGTAAGAAAGATTAATCCAATCATTTACCTTGTAATCAAAATTACTGTTTAAAACTATACGTTGAGTTGCAGTATTTCTCGGATTTCTCATTACATTCCACAATGGTGAAAGTATCAATGTCTCATCAGAGCCTGTTAAATCTTGAAACTCGTAAGCCGGAGTACCATTTGGGTTTTGATAATTTAATATATCAAAACGTCTTGGATATAAATAAATACTATTGGCATAGCCTCCTGATGTACCGCCTACTATACCCTCTTTAATATTATTGTTAATGTAATTAGCTGATGCGCCAAGAGTTAATTTTTTTGATAGTTTAGCAGTACCTTTAATTAAAAAAGATAATTTATCTGAATTTGTGTTTGGTATTATAGAAGATCCATCTCTATAGTTTCCAGACATGTAATAATTATATTTTTCTGTACCACCGTTAACATTTAAGTTAACATCATTTACTAAACCAGTTTCAAAAAATCTATTTATGTTATCGTAAATAGGCTCGTCAAATCTAAATTTACGACCCCAAGAAGAAGTTGATCTTTCATCAAAAATACCACCTATACCTGTTGTAAACAAACTTTGTTGACTAGGTGTTTTACCAACGGTTTCTAAAAATGACTTGTATCCTCCATTAATTTGAATGTCTCCTATTTTTCCTTTTTTAGTAGTAATGATAATTGCGCCAGAAGCAGCATCAATACCATATAGCGCTGCAGCGGCTGCACCTTTAAGGATAGAAATATCTTGAATATCTTCTGGATTAAAATCCGCAAGTCTATTTATCGTACCGTTTGTTGAAGCATTACTTACCCTAATTCCATCAACAATCATTAACGGTTGGTTATCTCCTGTTAAAGAAGAAACCCCCCTTAAAATAATTTCTGAAGGTAAACCTGGAGAACCACCTGATGAGGTAATTTGCGCTCCGGCAATTTGCCCTTGTAAACCATTAATAATATTTGACTGATTTGACTCTCTCAAATCATCGCCTTTAACTGTTTGTACAGAATAAGTTAAAGTTCTTTTGTCTCTTTCAATACCTAAAGCAGTTACTACCACTTCGTTTAGCGCTCTTGCATCCGCTAAAAGCGCAACGTTTAAAACAGCATTTTCGCCGACTGCTTTTTCCAGTTGCGTCATCCCAACAAAAGTAAACACTAATGTTGCGTTTGAAGGAACAGAAATTGCATAAGCTCCCTCTAAATCTGTTTGGGTAACTTTAGCACCACCCTTTATAGAAACAGAAACGCCAGGTAAGGGCAATCCATCATCTGCACTAGTTACCTTTCCAGTCACTCGCTTTTCTTGCGCCAAAAGCTGCAATGAAAACAACATGAGCCCAAAAGCAACAGCAATTAGTCTTAATCTCATAATTAATGATTTTTGTTTAATTAAATTTTGTTTAACCGCTTGATAATTATCGAATAACTAAGATAAGAATAATTTTTTAAATATGCGTTTTTGTGCAGATATTTTATTTTTCACACACAAAAACGCAGTTTATTGCAATATTTATTTATTGCTTTACTATTTTGTTGCTTTGCAATACTTTACCTTCTTTGCTTATTCTTAAAACATAAATTCCTGCGTCCAAAGCAGACATGTTTATCCTTCCGTTAACTAACTCAGCTTTAACTTCTTTACCAAAACTAGTAAATAATTGTACTGTAACTTCTTCTTGGTTTTTTCCTGTTATTTCCACATAATCTGTAGTTGGGTTAGGATAAATTTTAAAAGAGTTTTGATTTTCTAAAAGTAGATTTTTAACAAATTTAATCTCAGAGTATTCAAATTTTCCGTCTTTATCTATTTGTTTTAAACGGTAGTAAGTTGTGCCAGATGTTGCTGTTTTATCTTCGTAAAAATAATTTAAGTTAACAGAAGAGCTTCCATTTACTCCTTTAGAAGCAACAAAACCTATTTTATTAAATGCTAATCCATCGATACTACTTTCAATATCAAAACCAGCACTGTTACTTTCTGAACTTGTTGCCCAAGTTAAACTGTTTTGGTTGTTTGTGAAGGCTGCTGCAAATGAGGTTAGGGAAACTGGAAGGGTGCCGTCTGCTTTAAAGTTTAAAGTGTAAGAAGCTAAACCATTATGATTTATAAGCTGAAAAAATGTTACTGTATATGTACCATCAACATTCAAAACTTTTTTAATTGTAACATCAGTTCCTGGAGTAGTATTGGCATTATAAGTATTTGATAGCTTTGTAGTTTCAACTAATTTTACATTATTAACGTCTGTTACGTCGTAAATATGTAAAATCAAACCTTCACCTGTCGTACCACCGGTTGAGGTGGGACTATCATTTGCACCTGTAGCGACTAAAAATTGTTTAGAATCAATTTCAAAATATTCTAAACTAGCAAATTTATTACTAATAGAATTTAAAGAGGTATAACTACCTGTAGAAGATAAAACATTGTCTGCTAATGCCTTTGTAACTGTTCCTGTTGAAGTAATTAACTTTTTTTGAGCAGCTGCTCCACTTATCCAGACGCTTGAGGTTATACCAGTTGTAACCGGTGCAATGCTAGATCTTGCCGAGCCAGATACGGTTAAAGCAATATTGTTTATTTTTACAAAGTTTGTAATTCCAGTTCCATTTTTATTTACTACTTGTAAATTACTAGTTCCGCTTCCTCCAAAATACATAACAACATTATTACCAGAACCGGTTAAGGCGAAAGCATCAGCAGATCTTTCACTTAATAAAGATATTCCAGTTGTTGCATTACCTATCAAAACTGGCACAGCCGATTCACTAGCCCAATAATAAACAAAAGTATTTCCATTTGCCGTTGAGGTTCTTAATGATGCTGCGAAAATTTCACCAGTAGGAGTTACTCTAATTTTATGGAACGCTAAAGAACCTGCCAAAGTGATTCCAGTTATATTTAAATTACCTGTTATAGCTCCAGTTGCTGGGTTTATGATATAAATCCCAACTTGTCTATTTGAAACATATAACTTATCAGTTATTGGATTATATGCACAACTATTAACGTTAGCACCGGTCGTTGTAAACCACGAGAAAGAAGGTTCAGCATTTCCAGCTAATTTTTCCCAATTTTTTGTAGAATTTTGCCCATATGCTGTAAAACTAATAAGGGATACAAAAGTTAATAGTAATAATTTTTTCATAATAATTAATTTAAAAAAGTGAATAAATAGTTAATGTTTAGTGCATTTTTAAAGCACAATTATTTTTGTTTGCTCCTGAAAATTATCTCCGCTAACGCTTACAATGTATTGCCCAGCTGTTAAGTTGCTGCCGAAATTTACAGTGTAATTGTTTTCTGTATTTCTTCTAAATGTTTCTTTATAAACAGTTTTACCCTGCAAGTCTGTAATAGTTATTGAAATTTTATTAGCAGTTTGGTTATATAGTTGTACTGTAATTTGCTGACTGCTTGGGTTAGGATATACTAAAACCCCAACTAATGGCCTAGAAATGATATCATCTATTGAAGTTGAAAGTGTAGAAATGGTGTTACTTGCTAAACTTTCATTCTGATACCTATCTAAAGCAGTTATTTTATATATATAATTTTGTCCGTTAAATAACTGCTTGTCCACATATATTGGTTGGCTTACAATAGCTACGATTTCATTAGCAGAAAGCGAATCTATAGTGGGGTTTGCAGATTTATAAACTACATAAGCTCTTACTTTATCAAATTCGTTGACACTAGCTGATGGTGGAGTCCATGTTAAAACCAATGAGTCGGTACCGAATTTATTTCCTACCAATGCAATTGGAGCAGCCGGGGCTGTATTATCTTTCCAAGGCATAGTGGGCAGCAATGAAGGTTTTGAATACAAATTTAATCTTAACGAATCTCTAAAGGCAACATTAGCAGCACTTCGCATACTCGCAGTATTATAAATAACTTGCCCAGTTATGTTGCTGTTTTGTACAGATCTATTTAATCGAACTTGATTTGGTATTTCTGATGATTGCAACCATTGCGAACCTTGTGAAGCATCATTAACTTTATAACCAGCTAAGCCGATATACATGTGTCTATTAAAACTATTGTTATTCCACCATGGTACAATTCTGCTATAATCTGCATTATTTTGCCCCCGATGCCAATAAACTTGAGGTATTAGATAATCTACCCAACCTTCTTGTATCCATTTTTTAGAATCAGCATATAATGTACTATAATGCTCTAAACCTGCAGTTGGAGTTCCAATAGCTGGGTTAGTACTGTTTCTGTAAATACCAGATGGTGAAACACCAAACTTAACCCAAGGTTTAATGGCACTTATTGTATTGTAAGTATCCTTAATTAAAATATTTATGTTATCTCTGCGCCAATCTGCTCGGTTTGTAAAACCTCTGCCAAAATTCGCAAATGTTTGGTCATCATTAAAAGCACCGTTAGGATAAAAATAATCGTCAAAATGAACACCATCAATATCATATCTTGTAACTAAATCTCTGATAACACTTAAAATATAATTTCTAACATCCGGTATTCCAGGATCTAATGTTCTTAAATTGCCAGAACTTAATAACCAATTTGGTTGGGTTTTAACAATATGATTGTCTGCAAAAGAATTAAGATTAGTTATTGAACTTATCGCCCTGTAAGGATTTAACCAAACATGAAACTCCATATTTCTTTTTCTACACTCTTCTAATGCAAATGCTAATGGGTCGTAAAATGGAGATGGTGCCCTGCCCTGCGTACCTGTTAAATCTGCAGACCATGGCTCAATTGCACTTGGATACATGGCGTCGCACTGGCTTCGCACTTGCATATAAATGACATTAATTCCTGTTGCTTGATGGTGATTTAAAATATCTATTAGTGCGTTTTTTTGCTGTTGAGAACTTTGACTCCTTACTGGCCAATCAATATTGAAAAACGTAGTTAACCAAGCGCCTCTTAATTCTCTCTTAGGCGATTGTTGCGCAAATAAGGACAATGCTTGAAGAAAAAATATAAAAAAAGAAAATAGTCTTCTATTCATAAAACATTGATTGAATTGTAATTATAGGAATTATATCGCAAAAACGCAAATAACTGCAATGAAATAAGTTATTAACATGCATATAAAAGCAAATATTACTTTATAGAAAACGAATCTAAACTACATGGATAAAAAATTAACCTAACATCAATAATTCAAATAAAAAAAAATGCCTCCCAAATTATTGGAAGGCATCATTGTGGAGCGTAAAATCTCCTTATTTTTGTATCATCAACTACAGACTAAAACTTCAAGTGTTTTACAGTTTGTCCTTTATTAATTAGCTGTTTTAAAGAATCAATTCCGATTTTTAAATGAGATATAACATGATCTTCAGATGTTTTAGATGAATCATTTTCGGCTGTTTTTACACCTTCTGGTATCATTGGTTGGTCTGACACCAATAAAAGTGCACCAGTTGGAATTTTATTTGCAAAACCTGTTACAAAAACAGTTGCCGTTTCCATATCTACTGCCATTGCTCTTAGTTCTTTTAGGTATTTCTTAAATTCTTTATCATGCTCCCAAACCCTACGGTTGGTAGTATAAACAGTACCTGTCCAGTAATCTCTTGAATGTTCTCGAATGGTTGTGGATATTGCTTTTTGTAAAGCAAATGCTGGCAAAGCCGGTACTTCTGGGTGCAGGTAGTCATTAGATGTACCTTCTCCCCTAATGGCAGCAATTGGTAAAATTAAATCGCCAATCTCATTTTTCCTTTTTAAACCACCACATTTACCCAAGAACAACACCGCTTTGGTAGGTATAGCTGTTAATAAATCCATCATGGTGGCTGCAAGCGGGCTACCCATACCAAAATTGATAATAGTTATACCATCTGCAGTTACGCTTTGCATAGGTTTATCTAAACCATAAACTGGTGCATTATTATGCCACTCGGAAAATAGTTGCACATATTTGGAAAAATTGGTTAGTAATATATACTCACCAAATTCGCTAAGCGGTCTGCCAGTATATCGTGGTAACCAATTGGCCACAATATCTTCTTTAGATTTTAATCCTTTTTTTATAGGACTTTTAACTTCTTTCGCTGGCGTATTTACTGGTTGTTTTTTTACATCTTTTTCTTCGTTCATAAAATTATATTTATATAAAAAAGCCTCCCGTTTATTCGGAAGGCTTAAATTTAAGTTGCATTTTTTTTGGTTATGCCGCTTTCAATTTTGTCAAATCCGACTTTTCAAATTGTTCTTTAGCATAAGCTAAATCAATTATTAATTTTTTATTATCCTGCTTTTCCGAGGGCATATCAAACATGGCATCAATCATTATTGCTTCACAAATAGATCGCAAACCCCTTGCTCCTAGTTTAAATTCCATTGCTTTATCAACAATATACTCAAAAACATCTGGTTTAAATTCTAAAACTATGTTTTCATATTCAAATAATTTTTGATATTGTTTTACCAAAGAGTTTTTAGGCTCTTTTAAAATACTCAACAATGTTTCTCTATCTAAAGGGTTTAAGTGAGTAATCACTGGTACACGACCAATTAATTCAGGTATCATTCCAAAAGATTTTAGATCTAAGGGGGTAATGTATTTGTACAGATTTTTTAAATCAATACCATCTACATCCGCTTTAAATTTATAACCAACGGTTTGCGTCCTTAACCTGTTTGCAATTTTCTTTTCAATACCATCAAAAGCACCGCCGCATATAAATAATATATTGTTGGTGTTTACCGGAATCATTTTTTGGTCGGGGTGTTTACGCCCTCCTTGCGGCGGAACGTTAACAATTGTACCTTCTAAGATTTTCAATAAAGCTTGTTGCACACCTTCTCCAGAAACATCACGGGTAATAGACGGGTTATCACTTTTACGAGCAACTTTATCTACCTCATCAATGTAAACAATTCCTCTTTCGGCAGCTGTAACATCATAATCTGCAGCTTGCAGTAAACGGGTTAAAATACTTTCTACATCTTCCCCTACATAACCAGCTTCTGTTAAAACGGTAGCATCGCAAATACTAAACGGAACATTTAAAATTTTAGCGATGGTTTTTGCAAGTAAAGTTTTACCGGTACCGGTTTCGCCCACCATCATAATATTAGATTTTTCAATCTCCACCTCGTCTTTACCTACTTTTTGGTTTAGTCTTTTATAATGATTGTAAACAGCAACAGCCAAAACCTTTTTAGCATCATCTTGGCCAATAACATATTGGTCTAAATGCGCTTTTATTTCTTGTGGCTTTAAAAGAGTAAGTACAGAATTCATTGTCTTTCCCTTCTTTAAATTAAGTTCTTCTGCTAAAATATCATTGGCTTGCTGCACACATTTATCACAAATATGGGCATCAATACCAGCAATTAGCATTAAACTATCTTGCTTTCCCGATCCACAAAAAGAACATTTCACGTCTTTTACACTTTTACTCATTACTTATTTTTTATCTGCGTGTGTTCCTAACACCTCATCAATCATACCATATTCTTTTGCTTCATCAGCTTTCATCCAATAATCTCTATCAGAAGCTTTTTCTACCCATTCGTAAGACTGCCCAGAGTGTGTAGATAAGATATCATAAAGCTCTTTCTTCAACTTTAGCATCTCGCGTAAGTTGATTTCCATATCAGATGCAACACCTTGCGCACCACCAGATGGTTGGTGAATCATGATGCGGGCGTGAGGCAATGCAGCTCTTTTACCTTTTGTACCTGCACACATAATAACCGCACCCATAGACGCCGCCATACCTGTACAAATTGTTGCTACATCTGGCGATATAAACTGCATAGTATCATAAATACCTAAACCGGCATAAACAGAACCTCCGGGCGAGTTAATGTAAATTTGAATATCTCTTTTGGCATCTGTTGATTGTAAAAACAACAATTGTGCTTGTATAATATTCGCATTTTGATCATAAATAGCGTCTCCTAAAAAAATAATTCTATCCATCATTAACCTAGAGAAAACATCCATTTGGGCCACATTTAACTGGCGCTCTTCTATAATATAAGGAGTCATACCGGTTGGTCTTAAAATACCTTCTGTTTGGTTAATATATCTATCTACATGTAAACCACCTATTCTGTGGTGTTTTACAGCATACTTACGAAATTCGTTTTTATCAATATTCATATCTATATGTTTTACAAATTTTACCCTGCTAATGTATTAAAATTTTATCTTTCTTATCAACGTTATTTGTAAGCAAATTATTTTTTTATTAAAGACATTACAATATGGCGTAGTAATTTTTATTTGAGTGTTTGCGGATTGTATTCTCTCCAGTTTAGTAAATACTTTAAGCTGTTTTTTATAAAACGAACCACAAGGTGCTCTTAAATAGTTAAAATATTATCACAGAGAATTTATTTGACCTAATGCCAGGGTCTTGCTAATGTTTCTATAAATTCCTAAACCAAAAAAATCGGCTTTATTTACATAAGCCGATTTATCATCATCAATAAGAATTAATTATTTGACCTTAAACGGAACTACTACATTTCCCCAATGCAATTTAACATCGCCTGATTTTTCAATTGTAAAAGTCATTTTTTCAACTGATTCTTTTGCCATCATCGGTTTAACCATAATACGTAAAGCATCTTCTGCTTCAACATACTTTGTACCAGATTGGTTCCAAGATTTGTTAAAAATAACAGTCCATTCTTTTTCTCCAGGAATAGTGTATAAACTGTATTTACCTGCTGCTAAATCATTACCGTTTACTTTTACGGCTTTGTTGGTTTCAAAAATGGTAGCTTCATTTGCTCCAGTTCTCCAAACTTTACCATTGTAAGGTGCAAGTTCTTTACCAATAGTACGTCCTTTAAGCAAGGGCTGACTGTAATCTACAGATAATGTTGCGCCAGATTTTATAGTTTCTGTAACTTTAGCTGGTAAACTAGCTCTTTTACTTTTGTCAACTTGTGCACTAACCTGTAACGAAGTAAATAAAATAAAAAGGCCGGCAATAAATACGATTCGTTTTTTCATAATTGTTTTTTTTGACGTAAATAAAGTGTTTTAATATTAAAAGAAAATGGTTTTATTGTAAAAATATTCAGGTTAAGAACAAAATATGCTTTTTAGCGTTAACAAATTTATAATATACAAAATAACACTATGCTTTATTACATTTGCAAAAAAATGTCTAAAAAAAATATTAATGAAATTTAAAATACCCATCATCATTTACGTATTTGCCTTTCTCATTATCAATAATATAGCATACGCTCAAAAAAATCGTGTTATAAATGGTGTAATTAAAGATAGTGCCAACGGTGAAACTTTAATTGGTGCTTCTGTACAAGTTTACGGGGCAGTTAAAATTGGTACTGTAACAAATGCTTATGGCTATTATTCTTTAAGCGTACCAGATGGCGTTTATGAGCTAGTTTTTAGCTATGTTGGTTATAAAACAATTACAAAAAACGTCAGTATATCAAAAGATTTAAAGCAAGATGTTTCTTTAGAATCTGCCAATCAGCTAACAGAAGTTGTTGTAAGTTCTGAAAGAAAGAATAACAATATTGAAAACCCTTTAATGGGTGTTCAAAAACTAAATGTTAAAGAAATTAATAGTATTCCGGTATTATTTGGAGAAAGAGATATTTTAAAAACGCTGCAATTATTACCAGGTATTTCATCAGCCGGAGAAGGAAATAGCGGTTTTTATGTTAGAGGTGGTGCAATTGACCATAATTTAATATTGTTAGATGAAGCACCAGTTTATAATGCATCGCACTTATTGGGCTTCTTTTCTACTTTTAATTCTGACGCTATAAAAGATGTGACAGTTTATAAAGGTGGTATGCCAGCTCAATACGGCGGCAGGTTAGCATCCGTTTTAGATATTAAAATGAATGACGGTAATAAAAAGGATTATACTGTTGAAGGTGGAATTGGACTTATTGCCTCGAGGTTAAAAGTGGAAGGGCCGTTTAAAAAAGATAAAAGCTCTTTTATGATTAGTGGAAGGAGAACTTATGCAGATGCTTTTTTAAAGTTTAGTCCGGATAGTAATTTAAATAATAATACCCTATTTTTTTATGATTTAAATGCAAAAGCAAACTTTATTTTAGATGATAAAAACACGCTATTTGTATCGGGTTATTTTGGAAGAGACAAACTAGGATTAGGAGATACCTTTGGTTTTGAATGGGGAAATGCAACAAGCACCGTTAGGTTAAATCATTTGTTTTCTAATAGGCTGTTTTCAAATACATCTTTAATTTATAGTAATTACAACTACATTATAGAAAACTTGCTAGAAGCAAATAATTTTAAGGTTAATTCTTCTATCAAAGATTTTAATTTAAAGCAAGATTTTCAGTACACTGCAAACAATGCTCACGATGTTAAATTTGGGATGAACGTAATACACCATACTTTAGCACCGGGTAAAATTACTGCATCTGCATTATCAAGTGTAAACGAAACAGCTATACAAAATAGGAAAGGTGTTGAGTATGCCGCTTATTTTTCTGATGAATACAGTGTTAGCAATAAGCTTAAGTTGGTTTACGGAACAAGATTTAGTGCTTTTTCATTATTTGGAGGCGGAAATTTTAATACTTATGATGTTAATGGAGATATCACCAACACACAAAGTTTTGAGTCTAACGAAATTGTTAAAAGTTATTTTAATTTAGAACCTCGTGTTTCTGCAGCTTATCAATTAGCAGATAATAAATCTATTAAAACTTCCTACACTAGAAACACACAAAACTTACATTTAATGTCTAATTCAACGGCTACATCGCCAACAGATTTATACATAATGAATAGCAACAATGTTAAACCAGAAATTGCTGACCAGTTTGCTGTTGGTTATTTCAGTAATTTTAAAAATGACAGCTATGAGTTTTCTGCCGAATTTTACTATAAGGATATGAAAAACCAAATAGAATATAGAAACGGCACAGATTTAAGGGGTAACCAAAATATAGAAGCAGATCTTTTATTTGGAGATGGTAGAGCTTACGGTATTGAGTTATTTTTGAAAAAAAGATATGGTGATTTTAATGGTTGGATTGGATATACTTTATCAAAAACAGAGAGGCAATTTGATCAAATTAACGGAGGTAGATGGTTTAATGCAAGACAAGACCGTACACACGATTTATCTGTTGTAGGTATTTATAAGGCAAGCAAACGCTGGACATTGTCATCAACCTTTGTTTACAACACAGGAAACGCAGTTACTTATCCAAATGGTAAATATCAAATAAATGGTACAACAGTTTTTGATTATGCCGATAAAAATAGTTACCGCACCCCAGCTTACCATCGTTTAGATTTATCTGCCACTTTAGAACCTAAAATTAAACCTGACCGTAAATATCAATCAAGTTGGTCTTTTGGTATTTACAATGCATATAATAGAAAGAATGCTTTTTCTATAGATTTTCAGGATAATCCTGATAATGTAAATAGAACACAAGCAGTACAAACATCATTATTTGGTATTATTCCTTCAGTAACTTGGAATTTTAAATTTTAAACACATGAAAAATATATATTTAATATTATTATCTGTTACATTACTTTTTAGTGCTTGTGAAGATGTAATTGAAATAGATTTAAAAAACACAAACCCGGTGGTAGTTATTGAAGCCAATATAAACGATGTATTTGGTTCTCATATTGTTAAAATATCACAAACTAAACCTTTTACAGAAGATAATACTGTGATTAGTATTAATAACGCAGATGTAGTTTTAAAAGATTTAACTGAAAATAGAACCTATAATTTTGCAAGACCTCTTAATGGTAATGATTACATATTGTCTAATTTTAGAGGAAAATCAGGTAACACCTACCAGCTTGAAGCAACAGTAAATAACATTTTATATACTGCAACATGTAAAATGCCACAAAAAGTAAATATAGATTCATTATCTGTAACAGAATTATCTTTTTTTGGAAACACTCAGAAATATTTACAAGTAAACTACAACGATCCTTTAGGTGTAGCAAATCAATACAATTATGTTTTAACTGTTAACGGAGAGGTGAGAAATGCTTTTTACGTTGATTCTGACAGATTTAATGACGGAAAAAAAGTAACGAACACAATTTTTAATGATGACCCTGAATTAGTAAAAGGCGATAGTGTTAAAATTGATTTTCAGTGTATTGATATGACTATTTACCGGTACTTTTTTGCAATATCACAAATCTCTGGTAATGGCGGTCCTCCTACCGCCCCATCAAATCCAGATTCTAATTTTAACAATGGGGCATTAGGTTATTTTAGCGCTCATACATCACAAACAAAAACGGCAGTTATACCATAGTTTATGTAAATGCCAAAAGCTAAATACACAAAGCTTAAAGCTAAAATATTTTAATACTGGAGATTATAAAGTCGATTTGTGTAATTATTTATCGAAATCTATATAATATTGAACGCCGAAGGCTTCATTTAAGATTTCGATAATTTTATCGATAATAAATAGTTCCAAAAAAAAAGACTCGATGTAAAAAATCGAGTCTTTTTTTTAAAATCTAGAAACCTAATTTCTACTTTCTCCAAAACTATTTACCATACTATTATGTAAAGTTTTAGCGCTCCAATAACCACTGGCAATAATCCTTCTAATAGTAAATAAAGGATCTTTTTCATCTCTTTTTGTAGCTAAAATAAATGCCGATTTAAAACCTCTTTTCTTTAATTCTGGTATGGCTTCTGGATTCCATAAACCAAATGGATAAGCAAAGTATTCCATTTTTTGGCCAGTAATTTCTTCTAGTTTAGCTGTTGGTTTTTCAATTTGCGTTACCCAATCTTCGGCAACGTATTTCTTAACATTTTTATGGTCGTAGGTGTGGCTACCAATTGTATTGCCTTTATCTGCTAGGTCTTTAATGTCTTCTTTGCTCATATAATGCACCTTGCCTTTGCGTCCAATAGAAACCGTCATGATAAAATAAACACCTTTGTACCCGTATTTTTCTAACACCTTAGCTCCTACCTCGTATTGGTCGTAATCCGTATCGTCAAATGTAAACATTACTGGTTTTGGAGGTAACGGATCGCCATAAACTAAATAATTATATAGCTGATCTGGTAAAATGCTGTTATAACCACTATCTGCAAGTAATTTTACATGATCTTTAAATGTTTGTACAGGGATGATATAGTCTTTAGCACTTTGCGAATCTGTAGATTTCCAATCTCTAATTTGATGGTAACAAAGTATAGGAACTTGCTTACGAGCTAAAATGGTTGCAGCATTTGCTGGTTTTTTACCATCATGGTTTGGAACAGCTGTTTCTGAGGTTTTTTGATTTGTGTTTTTTGGGGTCTCTTCTGTATTAACAGAATCACTATTATTAGTTGTAGTGTTACTTGTTTTAGAAGCTGACGAATTGCAAGAACTTAAATAAATTAAAGCCAATAAGCTAATGCCTAATATTTTCTTTTTCATATAATGATTGATTTTTAAAACACGAAAGTAAATGAATTATCAATATATATAATGACGAGTTTTAAACAATTTCTACAAAAAAAGCCCAATAAGCTTTTGTTGCTTATTGGGCTTTATCATAAAATTTAAAAAATTATTTACAATCTATTAAAGCTAAATTAATGCCGTTATAAATTATTTCAAATTCTGTTCTTCTGTTTTTTTGTTGTTCTGCTTCAGAACAATCTACACCATCTGTACAGCCGTTTACCAATCTGCTTTTACCATAATATTGCACACTTACTCTGCTAGCAGCAATGCCTTTTTTTACTAAATAAGCTTTAGCAGATTCTCCTCTTCGTAAAGAAAGAACCCTGTTATAACTTTCAGATGCTCTACTATCGCAGTGGCTTCTCGTAATCACTTTAATATCTGGATACTTGGTCATTAAATCATATAAATTATTTAAATCATTAACAGCATCTTCTCTAATAAAAAACTTATCTAAATCGTAATAAATATTTTCTACAGCAAATACTTTCTTTAAAGAATCGCAATTGTTAATAACAAATTTCTGTACATCATTTGTTCCTTTTAATTTAAGAGGTACATAAATAATTGAATCTTTTGTAATACCATCTGTACCAACGTATCTTCTATCTGGCAAAAATTCTTTTAGCTTACCTGTTAGTTCATAACCAGTATCTTTTAATAAAGGCTTACTAAATTCACCTTCATCATTTAAGGTTAAAATCTCTTCATTACTACCGTTACGCAAAGTTACGATTGTGTTTTTTAATGGTAATCCAGTAATTGCATCGGTAACTTTACCTTTTAAAATAATACCAAACTCTTTTTTAACAAAAGAATAAATATCATCATTTCCTGCTCTGTTAGAACTTAAAAATCCAGTTAAATCAGAGGTTTTTGCAACTCCAAAATCATCATAAGAAGAGTTAAACGGAGCGCCTAAATTTTGCGGTGTACCAATTGGTTTTAAATCTTTAAGTTTTACCGAAAAAACATCAAAGCCTCCTAAACCTGCTAAACCATTTGATGCAAAGTACAATACCCCTTCGCTATCTAAATATGGGAATTCTTCGTCTCCTTCGGTGTTTATTTTTCTACCAAAGTTAACCGGACGGCCCCATTCACTTTTTTCACTTAACCTTACAGAATAATATAAATCTGTACCGCCAGAACCACCGGGCATATCAGAAGCAAAAATCAATAATTTACCATCTTTACTTGCTGTTGGATGACCTACCGAATAATCGTTACTGTTATGAGGAAATGGTACAATTTCTTTATGATCTTCGCCTTTAGCGGTGTACATCTTCAATTTTACTTTACCGTCTTTACTTGATTGTTTTTTACCGTTATAATAATTGTTTCTGGTAAAAATTATAGAACCATCTGGTAAAAAAGTTGATGAACCTTCGTGAAATTTAGAGTTAATGTTTCCGTCTATTCCTTTAATAGTAGATCCGTTATCATTTACACTAACAGCTGTATAAACAGACTGATCAAAAACACCAATTATTTTCGAATCGTTACTTGTAACTGCGGTGTTATCATCATTAACCTTACCTTTTGTAGTTGTAACTGTATTAGCTTTGCTATTGGTATCTACTTTAGTAAAAGTTAGTGAATTGATATCTTCTAAAAAATATAAATCAGAAAACGGGGTATTGTTCCAACCAAAAACATGTTTAACTGGTTTAGAGTAATAACGATTACTTGTAAAAACCAAACCATTTTTATAAATCATGGGGCTATATTCAGAAGCTGGTGTATTGATATTTAAATAGTTAATATCCCAACTAAAACCCTTACCTAATTTATCAATATCTAATTCAGAAAAATATTCTGCTCTTCTATCGCTTGGTACTAGCAATAAATATTTACGGTACCAAAGTTCAGACTTTTCGTATTCTTTATTATTTGCTAAAGCTTCTGCATATCGTAAAGCCCACTCGGGCTTAGTAACATCTTTTTTATTTAGTTTTTCGTACCAATTTAAAGCCTCTGGATATTGTTTAGTAAGCCTGTAACTCTCAGCCATCATTTCCATAGCAGTAGTATTTTCTGGGCTTTTTGCTAAAATTGGCTTTAACAAATCTATAGTTTGCGTGTATTTTAAATTTTTATACGCGTTATTTGCAGCAGTTAATTCGTTTTTTTTGGTTTGAGCATTAGTAGAAACTGCAAAAACCAATAGTAAAGCGGCAAAATATATTTTTATGTCTATCTTTTTCATGTTTTTATTGGTTTAAAAAAATCTAGGTGAAATAAACTTGTCTTTTTCAAATCCAAACTCGTAACGTAGCATAATCTCGTGGCTACCACTATTAAAACTTTGCAATCTGGTAACACTATGGTCATAAGCATAGCCAATTCTAATTTGAGGAGTTGCTTGTATTTCAAACAATCCAGATACATCTGCATTACTTCTGTATTGTGCTCCAATACCAATCACATCTTTTATCCAAAAGGTTGCGTTCAAATCGCCTTGTATTGGTGCTCCGTTTACTCCTTTAACCATAACAGATGGTTTCAACTTAAAATCTGTTCCTAAAGGAAGTACAATACCTGCGGTTAAAAACAAATGAATTTCTTGCTTAGATAATGTAGTGGTATTGGTTAACCTGTTGTTTATTAATTGTGGTGCTGATAATCCTAGATAAAACCTATCAGAATTATAATAAACACCAGTACCTACGTTAAACAAAGTAGAACTAAAATTATCTTGAAAAGCTAAATCGTTATTTGCGCCGGTTTGGTCTAGTTGAACGTTTTGGTAATTTGCCCTAAAGTTTGAAACACTTGTTTGCAAACCAAAAGATAAAGTTCCCCTATCCATTCTAATACGATAAGCCCCACTTGCTACTACTCCAGTAGTATTTGATATTCCTAACTTATCGTTAAATACTTGCAAACCTAAACCTATTTTTTTATCCTTAATTGGAGCATCTATTGTAAAGGTTGCAGTTTCTGGAGCGCCAGGTACACCAGTCCACTGGTTACGGAAAAGTGCTGTTGCAGAAATTACGTTTCTACTACCCGCATAAGCAGGGTTTAAAGAAAGTGCGTTAAACATGTACTGTGTGTACATTGGATCTTGCTGCGCACCTGCTTTGTTTGTAAAAGCAATCAATGTTAAAAATGAGAGGCTTATATAGATATACTTTTTCATAATCTTATCTGTTTAAAGTGATATAACCAACGTACTTTTGAGCGTTGTAATTCACAATATAATAGTAGGTTCCAACTGGTAAGTCTTGACCAACGTATAGTCCTTTATTAGATCTTCCATCCCAATTATTCACATAATCTGTTGATTTGTAAACCACATTACCCCATCTGTTGTATATTTCTAAATTTAATGGCGTTAAGCCTCCATTTGGAATTACAAACAAATCGTGGTTACCATCTCCGTTTGGAGAAAAACCTTCTGGAATAAATAATTTATCGATAATAAATTTTATTGGTGTTGGGACATTTGGAGTTACATCTCCTGGAGTAGTAGGGTCTGGAGTTAAACCATCTGTTGATTGATCTCTAGTTACTGTGCCATCTATAGAAGATACACCTTCAACAAATGCAGTATTTGAAAATGTAAAAACTCCTCTGTTTAATTTTACGTTAAGTACCAACTCTACCTGCTCAGTTGCGCCACCTTGTATTTGGTTGTTTATCGCTAGCATTTCTGTATTAGGATTACCATTGTATGATGGGTTTACTGTTAAGGTATTACCTACAGAAGTTAAACTAACAATAGTATAAGGCGTAGCGTTAAAAGTTGTTACTAAATCGTCTTTTAAAGACAAGTTTTGCAACATTACATTTCCATAATTTTTAACGGTGAATAAAAACGTAACATTAAAAGATTCATCTAGCTGCTCAACTGTGCTTACTAAAGATTTTGCTAAACCAATTTTTGGAGGTACGGGTACTGTGATATTTACTAAAGCAGCGTTAGATTCTGCACCTCTAACATCTTTTATGGTATATGTAAAACTATCTGGCCCAACATAACCTGTATTTGGAGTATAAGTTACATTGCCTGTAACAGGATCTATAGCTAAGGTTCCGTTTGCTGGGATGGTTTTTATAATTACCGTTGATCTATCAATTGTAGCATTACCATCTCTATCAGTATCGTTATTAATTACGTTAATAATTGAAGGTGTATTAACCCTTCCAATAACAACATCATTAACAGCTACCGGAATTGCATTAACAATTACATTTACAGCATCTGTTGATAAACACTGCCCCGTTACGGTTAAATTCCAATTAAAAACATAAGTACCTAAAGTTAAATTAGTAACATTTGTTGAAGCTGATGTAGAATTTGCGAAAATTGAATTGCTTGGTCCAGATGCTTGAACCCATTGACCGCTAGAGCTTGCTGGTGAGTTACCATTGAGTGTTGTAGCACCTAAAGCAGTAGATATATTAATCAACTGATCTGTACCTGCATTTGAAGGAACAGTTGTAACCGGATCTGTAATAGTTAACGTAGCTGGGCTCGATACAAATCCAAAACTATCAGTAATGGTATATCTAACAGCAACTGGCCCAGTAACGTTTGGACCAGATGGTGTAAATGTGATAGTACCATTAGAGTTAGCAGTAAAAACTCCTTTACCAGAAACAATAAAGCTTTTTTGCTCTCCGGTTAAAACAGGGTCTAAATCTATTGAACTGTTTACAATTGTACCATTTACATTTGTTGAAGCATCGTTAGAAACAACATTTACAGTTGATATTTTGCTTAAACATTCTGATAAATTATCATTTAAAGCAATAGGGCTTGTAAACGGACGTCTGTAAATATCAATTGCAACGTTTCTTATTTCATGGAAATTGGTTAAATCTCCAGTTGAAGATGAAATTCCATAAGCAAGATTAGCTGGTGCTGCATCAGCATAGTAATAATTATCTATAACTGTAGTAGTTTTGGTTGGACTTCCACCTACTTGAATTCTAACAGAAACATTGTAACCTCCAGCAGGGTTAGGCTGTAAATCAATAAATGCTTTCCTAAAACCTAATTGCGTACTATCTGGGAACCTCTCATTAGCATCATTCACTAAATCAACGCCTTTAGCACTCGCAGTAACAGATGTTAAATACTTGTAATTATTTGTTGTAGCGTTTCCGTTACCTTTTCCTCTTAAAACCACAGATTTAGTAGAAATACCAAACAAACCCGGGCCTGTTATACCTCCGTCTCTTCCTTCAATCGGGTTTGGGAAATTACCAAACTCATCTAAAGCAACGCCTAAATAACCTTTACTAACACCTGGCAAAACTGTATTTGAATTATAAGGACGATATTGTGCATAACCCAAAGAGCCGCCAAAACCACCAATATTAAAATTACTACTTGCGGTAGCATCAAACAAAAAGAAACAAATCCCGTCTGCACCAGAACCGCCATAAGTATAGTACTCAAATGAGATACTTAAACCTTGACTAGTGTTAAAATTTTCTTTACTGTAAATAAAACCTGTTTGATTAGTGTTATTGTTAGTAAGGCGTAGATAACCTTGTGAGGGAGGGTCAATACCTTGAGCAGCGGTTAATAATGCGGCTGGGTTTCCTCCAAACTCTATATTAGGTGCTGTTGTTTCTTTAAAACTTTGGAAATAAGGAAGTACTGTTTGCGCTGTTGATATTTTAGCCAACAAAACAAATACAAACAATAACCATAGTTTTGGTACAAGTTTAAGTTTCATAATTGAGCGTTATTTAGTAATATATATTTAAACTGATTCCCAATTTATCCAAATATCAATCCACTTAATTAAAAATATGTTGTTATGCATCGTATATACCTTAACTGTAACTTTAAAGATGTTTTTATATTTATTTATAGAATAAAAATGGGTAACAATAAAAATACAATTAAGAATAACATTCTACACATAGGTATAAAATTTCTCAAATATCCCCTATTTTAATTAAGAGATTAAATTTAAAGAAAGCCTAAATATTTGCAATTTTCATTGATTAGGTACCTTAAGGCTATGATAAATGATTGTTTCAAAATTCGCACTGCTTTTTGGCATCATATTGCATTATAATGAAAGCGTATGTAATTGTTTTGTAAACAAAATAATATGCTAAACTAGAAACAACGATATGAAATGCTCTCTTTATAAACTAACCCACTTGCTACTTTTATCAGCAAGTTTAATTGTGTTTAGCTCAACAAAAGCTAAAGCCCAAGAATCTATGGTGCCAGATATATCATATCTGTTTTTAGAAAAGTTGCTTGCCAACGCCAAAGAAAATTATCCTTTAGTCAAGCAAAACAAATTAAGAGAAGACATTGCTTCGCTGCAAGTCAGAAATAATCAATTAGACTGGCTTTCACCTTTTAATCTAATTTATTTTTCACAACCTAATAATGGTGTTAATCTTTCAAACCCGCAACTCTTTTCGGGATTTCAGGTGGCACTAAACTTTAACATAGGAGATTTAGCGCAAAACCCGAATAATGTAAGAATTGCCAGAAAACAATTAGATGTTTCAAAACAGGTAAGCGCACAATTCGATAATAATTTAGAAATGGAAGTTAAGAAACGTTATTTCACTTATATACAACAATTAAATAACGTTAAGCTTTTTACTAAATCTTTACAAGATTCGCAAGGCTTGTTAAACGATTTGAAGGTGCGTTACGAAAGAGGTGAAGTTACCTTCCAGAATTACAGCGAAGGATTAATTAGTTTTAGTACCATAAGTCAATCAAAAATAGAATCAGAAGCAGGTTTATTAACCGCAAAAGCAGCAATTGAAGAATTAACAGTTACAAAACTAGAAGATATAAAATAATGGAAGAGTTAAAGAAATTTTACAACCTACTATACCGATTTAGATTTATCGTTATAGCGGTACCTTTAGTAACAATTATTATTGCCTATTTTCTAGTAAGAAATTTAGCTGATCAATATGTAGCAGAAGGTCAAATTGCAACCGGTATTGTTGATGAAACTCAAATTTTAACCAACAATGCAGATAAGCAAGAATCTAGTGTGATTAGAGAGTTTAGTAATTTAATTGAAATTATGAAACTTCAGAAAATAATCAACTTGGTATCTTATCAGTTAATTATTCATGATTTGACAGAAGAAAAGCCTTTTAGAGAGTTAAGCCCAATGATTAAGGATTTAGCGGAGGTTGATAGACGCAAAGTTTTAAATAATTTTAAAAGAAAATTTGCTAATCGCGAAACTTTAAACAGCTTTAATGCTGAGGATAAGGAGCTTTATGAAATTTTAGAGTCTATGAATTATAACTCTGATTTTATTTTAGAGAACCTAAATGCCGATAGACTTGAAACCAGTGATTTTATATCAGTAAAGTTTGTTTCTGAAAACCCAGAATTATCAGCGTTTGTGGTAAATACAGAATGTAAAGAATTTGTAAGCTACTACACAGCAATTTTAAAAGAGAACCAAACAAAAGCTGTTAAATTTTTATCAGACAGATCAAAAGAGAAGAGCGATACTTTGAACAAAAATGTTGCCGCCTTAAAATCATACAAAATCAAAAACAGAATCATCAATTTATTAGAGCAATCTAGAAAAATGTATGAACTATCTGCCGAGTATGAGAGACGCAAGCAAGATGCTGAAAAAAGTATCATCGCTTTAAAAGGTGCTATCGCAAACATTGATAAACAATTTGACCCTAACCAGAGAAGGTATTTTGAAGCTTCGTTAGCTAAGATAAATCAAGACTTAGTGCAGTCTAAAAAAGAGTTGAGTCTTTTAACAGAAAAATATATTCAAAGTGGTTTTGAAGAACAATATTTAGAATCAATAGATTCTTTAAAAGAAGTAATTAATAAACAAATAATTACGGCATCTAGCAAGTATATTGATAATCCGTTAGTGCAAAAACAAAATTTAATAACTCAGAAATTAAATTTACAAATTGAGTATGATATTGCAAGATATAGCCTAAGCAGCTTAAAAAGAGAATTATCAGACATGAACAATAGGTTTGATAAATTGGTTCCTCATGAAGCTGTTATTCAATCTTTAGAACGTAAAATTGATATTGCAAGTAGAGAATACTTAGATGTACTAGAGAAATACAATAGCGCTAGTTTAGAAGCAAGTTTATCATCTAGATTAAGACAAGTACAAATTGCAAACCCTGGTACAGAGCAACCATCTAAAAAGATGTTGTTAATTATACTAAGTGGTATCATTAGTTTTATATTTTGTTTATTAATTTTCTTTATCATTTTCTATTTTGACAATAAAATTGGAACTCCTAGAGAATTAGCTCAAATAACAGAGATTCCTGTTCTAGGTAAAATAAACAGAGTAAATTCTGCCAGCTTAGCTTTAAAAGAAATTTGGAGCAACTTAAATTCTAATCCAGAGATGCAAGAGCTTAAAAAGCAATTACGTTCTGCTAGGTATGAAATTAGTAGAGAAATGGTACACAAAGCCAGCAATACAAAAGGTCAGGTTTTAAACATAACAAGTATGAATGATTCTGAAGGTAAAACTTTATTAGTTGCTTGTATTGCTTATTCTTATGTGGTAATTGGAAAAAAAGTACTTTTGATTGATGGAAATTTTGAACATCCAAGTATTACAGAAAACTCAAATTCTAAATTCTTTATAGAAGATTATTTAAAAACAGGCAACTTAGGATCATCAGAATTTAGTGCAGGTATAATGGTAATGGGTAATAGAGGAGAAGATAAATCATTATTTGAAATTGAAGACGAGGAAGTTGTTAAACAAAGATTTGATCAATTGAGAAATGAATTTGATATAATTTTAATAGAAACACCATCTTTAGAGACTTTAAGTAAGGCAAAAGAGTGGAATTTAATTTCTGATAAAGTAATGGGCGTGTTTGAAGCCAACCAAAGTTTATCAGCAAGTAAAAAACAACACATTAATTATTTAAAATCTTTAAACGGAAGTTTTATAGGTTGGGTAATTAATAAAGTTTCAATAGATACCAATAATAATAAATTAGCTGGTAATTTTAACGCAAACTTAATAGAATAATTTTAATGGTGAAAGTCTTACATATTGCTTGGATTGTATTGCAAATTGTAATTGGCTTTCACCTATTTTTTCCTCTGGCTTTGTTTTTCTTTAAAAATTTAAGAAAAAAAAAGAAACCACAAGTTTTAATAACTCCACAACAATTAGACATTGCTATTATTGTAACGGCTTATGAAGAAACGTATCATTTGCCTTTAGTTATAAACGCTATTATTAACCAACCCTATTCAAATTACATTATTTATTTAGTCGCTGATAAATGTGATACCAGTAATTTAATTTTTGAGGACGATAGAATTAAAGTTTTAACTCCAGAAAAAGTAATTGCAAGCAATACCGGCTCACATGCTTTTGCTGTTAAAAATTTTATAAGAACGCATGAAATAATCACAATTATAGATAGCGATAACATTGTTGATGGCAATTATTTAACCGAGATTAATAAAACTTTTGCAGCCGGATATGTTGCCGTACAAGGCTTAAGAGCTGCTAAAAACTTGGATACAAATTATGCTTGTTTAGATGCTGCAAGAGATATTTATTATCACTTTTATGACGGAGAGTTACTTTATGAATCAGGTTCATCAGCAACTTTAGCAGGATCTGGAATGGCATTTAAAGCTAATTTATACATTGATTTCTTAAAACAAACACAAGTAAGCGGTGCCGGTTTTGATAAAGTCTTACAAGCATCTTTAGTTCATAAAGATTTGCAAATCGCATTTAATAAAAATGCAATAGTATTTGATCAAAAAACAACACATGCAAATCAGTTGGTGCAACAAAGATCAAGATGGATTAATACCTGGTTTAAATATTTCGGTTACGGCTTTGGTTTAACCTTTAAAGGGCTCAAAAACAGCTCAATAAATCAATTTCTTTTTGGATTGGTTTTATTAAGACCACCCCTATTTATATTTTTGATTTTAGGGGTATTTGCAACCATTATCAATTTTGTTTTGGGCTTAAATTATATAGTATGGTTAATTGGTTTTTTAAGTTTTATTGCTGGTTTTTTCTTAGCATTAAAAAAATCTGATACTGATAAAAGAATTTATGCCTCGCTTTTAAACATACCTAAATTTATGTTTTACCAAATGTTAGCGTTAACAAAAATTAGGGTTGCAAATAAAATATCTGTAGCTACAAAACATCAAAAATAAATTAAAATGAGGTACAACCCAGACATAAATATAGAACAAAAGAAAACCTCTAATTTTATACTATTTAAAAAATGGCTTGCCATTTTAATATGCCTTGTTACCGCTTTTTTCTTCTTTTTTAAAATAGTATTCTTTTAATGGAAAATATTAACATACAATCAGAAAGTAAAATAACTTCTTCAAATACAATTTTATTTATTGTACTTCTAGTACTTTCTGCGGCTACAGCAGCAATATTTACTTTTTACGGTTCAAGAGCCGGGGTTATACCTTTAGTTGTAACTGTAGCTTTAGTTTTTGTATATATTGTAATTAAAGAACCTAAATTCGCCGTTCTATCTATCATGGTGTTATCATATTTCATCATGTTTATCATAAGCTATTTTAACACTTCTTTACCTTTAGGTACCATAATGGATGGGATGCTTGCGGTAATGATTTTAGGTTTTTTTATTCAACAAAAGTATAGAAGAAATTATTGGATATTTAAAAACCCTATCTCATACATCATACTTATTTGGGTGTCTTACAATGTTTTACAATTTTTCAATTTAGATGCAGCCTCAAAATTAGCATGGGTTTATACCATCAGAAATGTGGCCGCTGTAATGCTTTCTTATTTCATTTTTACCTATTATTTAGACTCTAGAAAGTTCTTAAGAACTATTATTATTTTATGGTTAAGCCTTTCTTTTTTTGCAGCTCTTTATGCGATTAAACAGGAATACTTTGGTTTTTTTGCATTTGAAGAAAGGAACCATTACGACCCCGCTACAATTGGTTTAATGTTTATTGACGGACATTGGCGTAAAAGCTCCATATTCTCAGACCCTGTTTCCTATTCTTTTAATATGGCAATTAGCTCTTTGTTGTGTATTGGTTTATTAACTGGGCCATTCAAGCTAAAAACAAAACTGATTTTAGCCTTTTTAGCGATGTTATTTGCTTGGGTAATGCCTTATTCTGGTACAAGAGCAGCTTATGTGCTAATTCCTGCAGCATTATCACTTTTCTTTATTTTAAAATTAAGCAGAATTGCGCTCGTTTTATCGTTACCCGTAGCGTTTGCGTTTTTGATTTTAATTAAGGTACCAACTAATAATAGAACTTTGGCTAGGTTTCAATCGGCATTTAGACCAAATAATGATGCTTCATTTAATGTAAGAAAACTCAACCAGAAAAAAGTACAACCATTTATACAAACGCACCCATTTGGTGGTGGTTTAGGAGGTTCGGGTATTTGGGGCTACAGGTTTGCACCAAACTCATTCTTAGCGCAATTTCCGCCAGATAGTGGCTATGTTAGGGTTGCAATGGAGTTAGGCTGGGTTGGGTTATTGATTATTTGTGGAATTATGTTTACAAGTTTGTACGTTGGTATAAAAAACTTTTTCGAAATTAGAGACCCAGAACTTAAATCTTATTGCTTAGCAATGGTGCTTATTGTTTTTGCACTTACGATTGCAAATTACCCACAAGAGGCTATTGTACAATATCCTATGAGTATTTATTTTTACATGATTTTAGCTATCATTACAGTATCAAAAGTACTTGATAACCAAATTAATGATGGGGTTATTAAATTAGAAGTTAAAGAAGAAAAGAAAGTTAAAAAAATTGATTACAGAGTGGTTTAAAAAAAATTAGAATAATATATTTAACCTTTAATGCTCAAAAATACAGTAGTTTTTATTTTAAGTAATGCAAAATATGATGCAGCTATTGAATCTACTGGGTACACCATGTCTAAGCATTTGGCAGAAAACAATAAAGTTTTTTATATAGAATATCCGGCTACTTTTAGAGATTATTTTAAGCTTAAAAACTCACCTCAGTTTTTAAAAAAAAAAGAATTATTTAGTAAAAAATCAAACGGACTTCTAGAAACAGACAACCCTAATTTAAACATCGTAATAACTCCATTATTGATGTCAATTAATTTTTTACCAGAAGGATTTTTATACCGTAAACTCCTTCAATACAACGAAAAATTAATTGTAAAAAGGATAAAAAGAATTATTGAAGAGCAAAACATAGAAAATTACATATTCATCAATTCATTCAACATCCACTACCCTACTGTTGGTAATTATTTAAATGCAAATCTTAAGGTTTACCATTGTGTAGATCCTTTGGTTTCTAGCTATGATACAAAACATGGGATATTATCAGAAAAACTGATAGTAAATGATAGCGATTTAATTATTTGTACCAGTAAAGAATTATATCGATTAAAAAAACAACAACATCCAGACACTTATTTTATACCAAACGCCGCAGATTTTTCTCATAGTGAAAAAGCGAGACTAACAGAAACAGTTGTTTATCCTGCAATAGCCGCTATAAAAAAACCTATTATTGGTTATTTTGGAAACATAGAGGGCCGTACGGATTATAACCTTATTCAAGAACTTGCAGAAATACATAAAGATAAAAGCTTTGTTTTTGTTGGCCCAATAGAAAAAGAATTCCGACTTAAATTAAATAGTCCTAATAATAATATTCATATTGTTGATAGCGTACCCTATAAAAGTATGCCTTGCGTTTTAAAAGGTTTTGATATTGCGATTATCCCATTTAAACAAGAAGAAATTAACCAAACCATTTATCCGCTTAAGTTATTTGAATATTTAGGGAGTGGGAAACCAGTTGTTGCCACTAATTTTAATGCTGATTTGGTAGAACAAACAGAAAATACTGTACCTTACTGCTCCAATACAAAAGAATTTTCCAATGCAATTATAGATGCCTTAGAAAACGATAATTTAGAAAAGCAAGAAGAAAGATTGGCTGCAGCAAGAAAAAATACTTGGGCAATTAGAGCTAAAGAATTTTCGGAATTATTGGAAGAATACTTAGATAAAAAAATGCAAAATTAATGCAGAAGATATTTTTTGATCATCAAAAATTTAGTACACAAAAATTTGGAGGTATAAGTAGGTACTTCGCTAATATAATTGATGAAATAAAGAAAAAAAGTGAATTTGATTACCTTTTAGGAGTTGCAAACTCGCAAAACTATTACATTAAAGACGAGCCTCAGTTTTTAAATAACAACCTAGCTAATTATTTTCTAAAATCTGAATACGGCTTTAGAACCTTTAAAACCAACGAACTTTATTGTAAATACCTTTTAAAGAAAAACAATTTTGATGTTTTTCACCCAACTTATTACGACCCATACTTTATAAAATTTTTAAAAAAACCAATGGTAACAACTATTCATGATATGACTTATGAACGGTTGCCAGAATATTTTTGGGTACAAGATCCGCTAACATCTTATAAAAGAATAAGTGCGCAAAGAGCTGATAAAATTATAGCAATATCTGAAACAACAAAAAGAGATTTATTAACTTATTTAGAAGTTGACGAAAGTAAAGTTGAAGTAATTTACCATGGTATTGATATTAAAACTCCACTAAAACTTGAAAAAGTTAATGATTTACCAACTAATTACTTGTTTTTTGTTGGAGATAGAAGTGGTTATAAGAACTTTTACCTAATGTTAGATGCCTTTGCTGTGCTGTCAAAAAAACACCCTGATTTACATTTGGTACTTTCTGGCGGTGGTAAGTTAATTGGTGCTGATGTTGAGATTATAGCTCGTTTAAAATTACAAGATAAAGTACACCATTACAACGTTACTGATGAGCAACTAAACTATTTATACAGTAAGGCTTTATTATTTGTTTATCCATCGTTGTATGAAGGTTTTGGATTACCTATTTTAGAAGCTTTTAAAGCCAATTGCCCAATTTTATTGAGCGATACAGATTGTTTTAAAGAAATCGCTCAAAACGCAGCTGCTTTTTTTTATCAACGCTCTTTGGAAGACTTAATTAATATGATAGAAAAACTTATCTCTGATAAAAGTTTAAGAGAAAACTTAGTAGCTAATGGTAATATCCGATTACAAGATTTCCCTATTGAAAAATCAATTTCAAAAACATTAGAATTGTATAAGTCTTTGGCCTAAAATATCATTATGCTGTTTAATTCTATCTCTTTTGCTTTCTTCTTCATAATAGTAACAACACTTTACTATGTTTTGCCGCACAAAAGTAGATGGTTTTTATTGCTAGCAGCAAGCTGTTACTTTTACATGGCTTTTGTGCCAGTTTACATTTTAATTTTAGCTTTTACAATTGTTATCGATTATTTTGCCGGCATCTACATTGAAAAAGCGGAGGGTAAAAATAAAAAAGTATTACTGATTGTAAGTTTGGTAGCTAATATTGGGGTGCTTGCGGTTTTTAAATATTATAATTTTATTAACGATAATATTAGTGTTTTAGCAAATAGCCTAAATTTAGAAAATCAAATTCCTTACTTAAAAATGCTTTTGCCTATTGGTTTGTCTTTCCATACATTCCAAGCAATGAGTTATACCATAGAGGTTTACAGAGGAAATCAAAAAGCAGAAAGGCATTTTGGCATTTACAGTTTATACGTGATGTTTTACCCGCAATTAGTTGCTGGGCCAATAGAAAGACCTCAAAATATACTTCCACAGATGCATGTAAAGCATCACTTTAGCTATTTAAACATGGTTGAAGGTTTAAAGCAAATGATTTGGGGCTTTTTTAAAAAACTTGTAGTTGCGGATAGGCTTTCTATTTATGTTGATACTGTTTATCCAAATCCGGAATTACATAACGGAACAACGGTTGTTATAAGTTCTATATTTTTTGCTATTCAAATTTATTGCGATTTCTCTGGCTACTCGGATATTGCAATTGGTTGCGCAAAAACCATGGGTTTTGATTTTATGACTAACTTTAAACGACCGTATTTTTCTAAATCAATTTCAGAATTTTGGAGCAAATGGCATATTTCATTATCCACATGGTTTAGAGATTATTTATACATTCCTCTAGGTGGCAATAGAGTTTCTAAATCTAAAAGATATTTTAACCTATTTCTGGTTTTCATTATTAGTGGTTTATGGCATGGCGCAAGTTATAATTTTATTATTTGGGGCTTTTTGCATGGTATTTATCAGGTTTTAGGGTTGGTAAGTAAACCTTTATTTGTAAGTGTTGAATCTCATTTAAATACTATTAGCTTAAAGTTTTGGAATTTCACCAAAGGAGTTGGCGTTTTTTGTTTAGTTACTTTTGCATGGATTTTCTTTAGAGCGCCTACATTAGATGATGCCTTTTTATTGATTAGTAATTTAGAATCATTTGGGAAGTTCCCATTTTTAGGGAATGGCATAAACCAATTTGGGCATTGTTTATTAGCGATAGCTTTACTTTTTACCATAGAGTATTTTATGGAATTTAAGCCAAATTTCAAATTATTTGGGCACAGCAATAGTTACGTAAGATGGGCTTCTGTAGTTGGTCTTTTGTTTATTATATTGATTTTTGGTGTATTTAACGGAGGGCAGTTCATTTATTTCCAATTTTAAGATGCAGCAAAAAAACCTCATATCGTTTATTAAAAAATTCATCATTTTTGTGGCTGTAATTTTTGTGGTCGATTTTGTAATTGGCTATGGATTAAACAAACTTTACTTTAATTTAAAACAAGGGCAATTTGGCCAAACTACGTATGCTTTAGACTATGCTAGTCCGGATATTTTAATTTTTGGAAGTTCTAGGGCATTACACCACTATTCATCAGAAATATTGAGCAAGAAAATAGGTGGTTCAATTTATAATGCAGGCAGAGACGGACAGTTTTTACCTTATTATTGTGCGGCTCAAGATGTTATTTTAGAGCGTAAAATCCCTAAAATCATTATTTTAGATGTTAATATTTGGGAATTAGGACCTAATGAGCAAAAATATATGAAGCTTGCGCAACTATTGCCTTATGTTGCAGAGCATCCTGTTTTAAGAAAATATACTGCAGAAATAAGTGAGTTCGAAAACCTTAAACTACTTAGTAAAACCTACCCTTACAATTCTACTTTACTCATTTCACTTTACGATAATATTTTCAGCAATAAACTGCCCGAAGATGACAGAGGATATTCTCCGCTAGTAAGAACAGTTGCTAAAAAAGAATTTGATAATTATAAAATTAACCAGCAAACTTATAATGATAAAAGGGCTTTACAAAAAATAATTATAGATCAAAAAGCGGTAAAATATTACAAGCAGTTTTTACAAAAAACACAAGATTTAAAAATAAAAACATTTGTCATCATCTCACCTACAATATTAGAAGAACCTAAAAGTGAAGAGAAATTTTTATTACAAGAAATTGCAAAAGCTTACCCTAACGTTACGTTTTTAGATTATAGCAACAACCAAACTTATAATAACAATTATAGTTTATTTGCTGATGAATTTCATTTGAATGATGTTGGTGCAAATAAATTTTCTAAAGAATTAGGGGAAATTATTGGAAGATAAAACAGCTTATAAATTCTGAGCGGTAAGTTTATTAGAAGTTATAAAATGGTAATTGAAGTATTGTCATTAATAAACCCTAAAAACAAA
Organism: Pedobacter alpinus; assembly: GCF_042684645.1. Taxonomy (NCBI): domain Bacteria; kingdom Pseudomonadati; phylum Bacteroidota; class Sphingobacteriia; order Sphingobacteriales; family Sphingobacteriaceae; genus Pedobacter; species Pedobacter alpinus. Next base: position 27,597 of record NZ_JBHULV010000025.1, on the reverse strand, counting down.
AGTTATTTCAAGTTTTATAGGCAATTAATGTGTTTGTTTTACTAGAATAGAAATCATTTAAAAAAAAACAGCCATCTCGATGAATATCGAAATGGCTGCTCTGCTCTTTTAATTTAAAAAATCAATATTAAGCTTCTAATTTTTGAAATTTATCATATCCAATTTCTTTCTTATCTAAAGAAATTACGGTTTTTAAATAATCAAATACTTTTTGAGATTTTACTTCGTCAAAAATACGGTTAGCATTTTCTTTCTCTTGTAAAAACTGAGCAGTGTATTGACCTAATTGTTCTTCTGTTAAAGCAGTTGGGCTGTACATTCTAAACTGAGCATCTAATCTGGCTTTAGCAGTTTCAAAAACATCCTCATATTTAATTTGTAATTTTTGGTCTTTAACAATTTTATTTTCAACTAAAGTCCACCTTAAGTTTTTAGCAAAATCTTGGTAACCGCCGTCTAATTCCTCGTCGGTTACTTCTTTGTTTGCAACTTTTAACCAACGTTTCAAAAATTCATCTGGTAATTCCATAGTTGCTTTTTCAGAACCATATTTATATAAATCTCCGGCTAATTTTTTATCCGCATCTTGCGTCATCATAGCTTCCAGCTCTTCGGTAATTTTTGCAGTAAATTCTTCTTCAGTTTTCACTACGTCAGCACCAAATAATTTATCAAAAAACTCTTGGTTCAAATCAGATTCTTCTAATCTATTGATGTTTTTAACAGTTAATTTAAATTTAGATTGAGGAATAATAGGATTTTCTTCGTCTAATTTTAAAATTTTAATCAATTGCTTTTCATCATCTACAGCAGTTACTAAATCAAAAGATTCAACAACATCTTCTCTTTTTAAACCAATTAAAGATTTTAAAGCCGATGCATCTTTAACAATATCTAATCTTAAAGAAGTAGTAACATCAATGCCGCCTTCAAACACAGAACCATCTGCATTTAGTTGCACAAATTGGCCAAAAACAACATCACCATCAGCAACAAGTTCTGGGTTGGTCATTTTACCATAGCTTCTTCTAATATTTTTAGTTCTTTCTGCTAAAGTATCGGGATCAACTTTAATGATATATTGTGTAAGTTTATCATCTGCAGAAAACTCAACATTAACCTCCGGTGCTAAACCTAATTCGTATTCAAATACAAACTCATCGTTAAAATCCCAGTTAAAATGGTCATCAGTAGCTTTTGGTAAAGGCTGACCTAAAATTTCAATTTCATTTTGTTGGATGTAATTGTTAACAGAATCTGAAAGCAAAGTATTTACTTCTTCAACCAAAATGCTTTTGCCATACATTTTTTTAACATGTGCAGCCGGAACCATTCCTGGACGGTATCCTGGAAGTTTCATTTTTTTTGCTTGGTCTTTTATTTTTTTGTTTACTATTTCCTGGTAGTCATCAGGAGAGATTTTTACAGTTAAAACTGCATTAAGATCATTGATTTTTTCCTGTGTAATATTCATACTGAATTATTTATTATTGCTACGTCTTTATACAAAAATCCCTCCCATTTTGTGGGAGGGATTGGTTTTAGTGCGGAAGAAGGGACTCGAACCCCCACGCCGTGAAGCGCCAGATCCTAAGTCTGGTGCGGCTACCAATTACGCCACTTCCGCATTTAGGATTTTTTTCTCAAAACAATTAGTAATTATTTTGGATTGCAAAGATATGATTTAGCAGCTTTAATACAAATGCTTTTCAAAATAAATTTGAATTTAATTGTTTAAAATAATTAGCAGCCAACTTTAACCTACTCCCGTACCAGCTAAACATTTCACCATCAACCAATTCCACTTTTGCATTAGGCCAAATATTTTTATATGCTAAAACATGTTTTTGTGTAAAAGGATATGGCTCTGAAGATAGTAAAACAACCTCAGGCTGCAAATTCAGCAGTTCATCAGTTGTAAAACTTGGGTATCTTTGTTGTTCAACAATATTTTGTAAACCGCAATATTTTAACATTTCATTAATGTAAGTATTAGAGCCCGCTAACATATTTGGGGCTTTCCAAATAAAATAAGCTGCTTTTTTACGCGGTTTGTTTTTTATTGATAGTAATAAGTTGCTAAAAGAGTTTTCAATATCATCAATAATAAACTTAGCTTCTGCTTTTTTACATACCAACGCTCCTATCCCTAAAATCATGTTTAAAGCGTCTTCCAAATTATAAATATCACTCATCCAAACCGGAAACTCCTGCATCAGTAATTCAATATCTTCTTTTTGGTTTTCTTCTTTGTTGCCAATAATTAAATCGGGTTTCAATTGTCTTATTTTATCAATATCTAATTTTTTAGTCCCTCCTATTTTGGTTGCCTGCTTAACTTTATCTTTTGGATGTATGCAAAACTTTGTCACTCCAACAATTTCTTCATTTAAACCTAAATCAAATAATAATTCTGTTTGCGAGGGCACTAAAGAAATAATGCGCTTAGGCGGATACTTTATTTCTATTTCTTTACTCAACTGATCTATAAATATCATTATTCTTTGTTAAGCCTAAATCCAAGAAATAAATTTAAACCAAAAAACTGGAACTAAGTCCAGTTTTTTGCTTCGAATAAATATTTTTATAAAATAGTTAGGCTATTGTTTTATTATTGAAACAGGAACCACAGTAGTTAATACAAAAGCAGAATTACCAGCGCCTTTACCAGAATAGGAATAATTAAATTCTAATTCAGTATCAGTTATTTTTGTAATATTCATATTATATGTAGATGTTCCAATTTTAACATTAATGTTTTTTTGGTCATCGCTTAAAGTATATGTTCCATTACCCCAATCCCATGTTTCTTCGTATGTTCCATCTGCTTTAAATAACCAAAAGTAACTAGGGTTTGATAGTTCATAAGTTCTCTTAGAATCTGTTGATAAATTTGTACTTATTTAAGTTTTATAATACCATTTTTTACCTACTAATAAATCTTTGTTGGTAGCGGTTTCGTCTTTTTTGCAAGACATTAAAGCTGTTGAAAAAGCTAAAAATGTAATGATAATGATAGTTTGTATTTTTTTCATGATTTTAAATTGTTTTATAATTCAAAGGTTATAAAATGTAATAACTGAATTTTTAAAACCTCACGAAACGTATAAAAAACTTCACGAACGGTAAATTTTTCACCACTAATGTTTATCCTAAATAAATTTTTACCAATAATTGAGTTCCAGAGGATTGTTTTTCATCATTAAATAAATCGATGTAAACCATTAAATCGTCGGTATTGTTTTTGGCAATTAGTTGCAATCTTTGCGAAATTGCTTCGCTAGAAAAAGAATTGTGTTGTAGAATTTGCTGCGATTTTATTTCTTCTGATTTTTTTCTTCCAATTCCGTTATCTGTTATTTTAACTAACAAATATTCTTCATTATCAGATAATTCGAAATTAATGTGAAGTTTCTTTAAACCTTCTTTATGCATAAGGCCGTGTTTAATGCTATTCTCTATAAACGGCTGTAACAACATAGGAGGTAACCTTAAGTATTCATCGTCAATATTTGGATAAACAGTTATATCATAAAAAAAATCTTTTTGAAACCTCATTTTCTCAAGCTCCAAGTATTTAGTTATAATTTCAATTTCTGTACTTAAAGTAATATTCTTTTTTCCGGAAACTTCTAAAATTTGACGGGTTAAATAAGTGAAATTACTCATTTGCTCATTAGCCACTAACTTATCGCCGTACATAAACTGTTGTTGAATACCATTTAAAGCATTAAAAATAAAATGCGGATTCATCTGACTTTTTAAGGCTTTAATTTCGCTGTCTGTTACTTTCTTTTCTGATGCTAAAAGTTTTTCGGCTGCTAGTAACTTTGCATTCAATAATTCGTTCTTTTTATTGATTTTATACCTTGAAAAAAGGAAATAACCCAATAAAGCAATTGTAATAAAAGCACCAATTAAACTAAATATGAGTATGTTTTTTTGTTTAGATTTTAATTCGGCAATTTGCTTATTTTGACTTAAGGCTTTTATGGTGGCTTCTTTCTTTTCGGTTTCGTATTTGGTGTTAATTTCTGCAATTGCTTTTTGTTTTACATTACCATTTATGCTATCATTAACATTCAAAAACAATAAAGCAAGTTGATAGGCATTTTTAAAATCTCCTTTTATTGCATAAATTTCGTGTAGTTTTTGGCTTGCTGTAAGTAAAGTATTTTGATTATTTGTTTGTTTAGCAATAAGAACTGCTTTGTTAAAATAAAATAATGCTTTGGTATTATCTTTCTTTAGTTCATAAGCTCTCCCTAAGTTTTTATAAACGTTTGAAACCAAATTATTTAAGTTATGTGCTAGGCACACAGCTAAAGCAGGCTGCAAATAACCAATAGCTGCATTATAGTTTTTTAAGTAAACATACTCCTCGCCAATATTACTTTTGGCTAAAGCTATACCAAACGGAATATTTAATTTTTCGCAAATTTGAAGCACTTTAGTATGCAAATTAATAGCTTGTAAATGCTGCCCAATAGATGAGTAAAGTGCACCTGTATTTGTTAAAATAGCCGCTCTGTTTTGCGAGAACGATTCACCAGACTTTACCAATAAGCTATCGGCATCTTTAAACATTTTTAAAGCCTTATCTGGTTGTTTATTGCGGGTATATAAACTAGCCAAATTACTTTTCCCTATAACAATATTTTTTATATCTGCTTTTTTTTCAGCAAGTGTTAATGCTTTTGTGTAAAAGCTGATGGCTTTATCATAAATGGCTTGTTGGTAATAATAATTCCCTAAACAATTTAGCGCCCTAATTTCTCCAATTTTATAATTTAATTGTTTTGATAATTTAAAAGCTTGGGTAGCATACGTAAGCATTTGATCTGATATTGAAAACGTATTTGCCACACAATAATCAACCATCATTTCAACCTTAATGGTGTCATTTTTTTTATAATTATCAATTTTAAGGGCGGCACTATCAATATTTCCAAAAACATTAAAAACGCTAATTAAAACTAAACATAAATACAGGCTTAAAGATTTTGTCATATATATTTTATTGAAAGTTGCTAACTTTTAAAAATTGTTCAAAATCTTCTTTACGTTCTCTAGAAATTGCAAGCGTTTTATCATCAGCTAAAACAACAGATAGGCCTTCTTTTTTGGTGTATTTTTTAATGTGAATTAAATTAATTAAATATGAACGGTGTATTCTAAAAAAACCAATATCAATTCCTAATAAACCCTCAAAATGTTTGATTTTTTTAACAACCAATTCTCTTCCATTTTTATGTACCATGTAAGTGTAAGATCCATCTGCCTCAAAGTAATAGATATCTTCTAAATTAAAAAAAACAGTAGCATCACCTAAGTGAAGACCAATTTTTTTAATTTTATTATTGAATAAATTTTCTTTTAAAACTTCTCCCACCTGATGATTCGGGAGTTTAAATTCATTTAATTTTTCAACCGCTTCTTGCAACTTTTTAATGCCAATTGGCTTTAGAATATAATCAACAGCAGATACTTCAAAAGCTTTTAAAGCATATTCTGAATATGCTGTGCAAAAAATAGTTTTAAAACTGGGTTTTTCAAAATATTCAAATAATGCAAATCCATTTTCGTTAGGCATCTCAATATCCAAAAACACTAAATCAACCTCGTTGTTATTGATTAATTTTACAGCAGTTTTAACATCGGATGCAAGCCCAACAAGTTCAATGTTTTCACAAAATTCTGTTATAAAACTTTGCAATAATAACCTAGCATTTTCTTCGTCATCAACTATAATGGCTTTAATTTTTACCATGAAATCTGTTTGTGTTCCACAAATTAATTAATTAAAAAATCTGTAACTAAGAAATTAATCAAAATTCTAATCATGTTTTACTAAATAATTAATAATCAGTGAATAAAAATTTGGCTAAGTTTAATGTTTATAGATAATTTTAATGGTTTTAAGAAATAAAACCTCCTATTGTTGAAAGTTTAAAAACTTAATTTTAGAAAATTACAAGTAGCAGTTAAAGAGTCCCCTGATAATTTATTTATTGTTCTTTTTCTACAATTCTTAAAGTTTTAAAAATAGTTTTCTTTAATGAAAAATTTGAAATTAAGGGAGCTTGAAAACGGATATTTAAATTTGAGGTATTTGATGTGCTTATTTTAATTCAAAAAATTTTCAAAATCAATAATCGAAGATTATTTAACTTTTTTATTCAGCTTTTCTACTAAAAACCTAGATACCTCGTTAAAATATCTTTTACGGTTAAAACCCATTACCCATTGTATTCCTTTTGATGCGTTGGTGATAAAAACTTCCTCAACCTCATCTAAAATTTCTGGGTTTATTTGAGCTTCAATCATGTTTAAATCATGTTCTTTAGTAAGTTGCATTACTACTTGCCGCATAACACCGCCTATACAACCTTCGCTTAATGCCGGTGTATAAATTTGTCCTTTATAAACTAAAAAAACATTGGCACTAATTGTTTCGCATAAGAAACCGTTTTGGTTTAAAATAAAAGCTTCATCTAAACGCATTTGCTTTTTGTAAATACCCGCCATTACATAAGGAAGTGCATTACAAGTTTTTAGATTTGATAGTTTATTTATTGGTTTGTGAATTTCATCATAAACATCCATAATTAAACCTTTAGGATTAATTTGGTAAAAAGGAGAGTCTAAAGGGGTTATTTCTAAAGTGTAAGCACTTTTATTTTCTGTTGGAGTGTACAAACCAGCTGCATCTCTAAAAACGGTTAGTCTTAGTTTTGCATTTTTAGTAATTTTATTCCTTTTGCAAAGTTCATCAGCCTTGTCTTTCAAAAAATAGGTATCAAAATTAGAATAACCTTCTAATTTTAATATTTTCATTCCTTTTTGTAACCTATCTGCATGTAAATCTGCAAAATTTAACTTTCCGTTTGATACACGCATGGTTTCAAATAAACCATCACCATATTTATAACCACGATTAGTGATAGTGAAAAGTTTCTCATCTTCATCTAAAATTTCTCCGTTATAATTGATAAAGTTTTTTTGCATAAGGCTGCAAAGCTATGATTTGGATTGAAGATATTTCAACTAATCTTCAATTTTTATGTAATTTCTCCATTTATCTAAAACATCTACAAAATCTTGTGGTAAATCTGTTTCAAAATGAATGTGTTTTTTAGTAGTTGGGTGTAAAAAGCCTAATGTTTTAGCGTGTAAAGCTTGTCTAGGGATAATGTTGAAACAATTTTCTACAAAAGATTTATATTTAGCAAACAAAGTACCTTTTCTTATTTTATCGCCTCCATAAGAGGCATCACTAAATAAAGGATGCCCAATGTGTTGCATGTGTGCCCTAATTTGGTGTGTTCTTCCTGTTTCTAATTCGCATTGTACTAGTGTTACATAATTAAAACGTTCTATTACTTTGTAATGTGTAACAGACCATTTTCCTTTTTCAGGATCATCATAAACATCCATTACTTTACGGTCTTTGGCACTTCGTCCTATATATCCTTCTATGGTTCCATCATGTTCTAAATCGCCCCAAACCAAAGCTAAATATTGCCTAGTAATGGAATGATTATAAAACTGCTTTGCCAAATAAGTCATAGCTCTTTCGTTTTTACTAATTAGCAATAAGCCAGACGTATCCTTATCTATTCGGTGTACTAAACCAGGCCTGCCATCGTTACCTGGTAACTGCGGTAATTGTTTAAAATGAAACACCAAAGCATTAACCAAAGTGCCGCTCCAATTACCATAGCCCGGGTGCACCACCATACCAGGCTCCTTATTTACTAAAATAACATCATCATCTTCGTAGGCTATATTAATAGGAATATCTTCTGGGTAAACCTCATTATCTCTGGGTGGGTGAGGCAGTACAATACTAATTTCATCAGAAGGTTTTACTTTATAACTTGCCTTAATTGGCTTTTGATTTACTAAAACATTCTCGGCATCTATTGCATTTTGAATACGATTACGTGACGCATTTACTATACGCAGCATTAAAAACTTGTCTATTCTTAATAAAGATTGTCCTTTATCAACTACAATTTGAAAATGTTCAAAAAGGTCGTTATCTTCTTGTTCTGGTAAATCGTTATCTATACTCATTGTTGCAAAACTAAGAAACTGTTTAGATTATAGCCAATAAGATTTTTTAAACTAATTATTTAATTAGATATATATTTTAAGCCAAATTTGTTTAAAATACAAAAAAGTTTAAGCTGAGATACTTTGGTTAAATCCATAAATATTTTAGAAAAAAAACATAGAATTTTAAAATTCATTTTAAACCATCCTCAAAAAGCTTTGTCATAAAAACATCATTTGGTATTATATTTGATAATACCGATTTATTCTATAAAACTATTAAACATAATTAAAATGAAAAATTTTTACACTAAAACAATTTTTGTACTAAACTTTTTTCCATTTCTAATCAGAAAGATTTACTTTCGGAATAATTAATTTTATTCCCAAGATGAAAAAAATAATTACTGTCACAAAATTAACTTTTTCAATATTATTAGCAGCTAGCATTTCCAGTAATGTTAAAGCTCAAGATGTTTCAGATTTAATAAAATCTGGTCCCGGCGATGCTACCAAATTAGCACAAGCTTACCTAATGCCAGCTTTTAAAGGTTTTGGTTTCGGTATGAATAGTGCTTGGTACAACTCGGCCAAAGCAAAAAACTTAGGTAAATTTGATTTAAGAATTCAAGGTACGGCTGCAATCGTACCTTCCTCTGATCAATTTTTCAGACTTGGCGATTTAGGCTTATCATCTAGGACATCTTTTAACTCTAACGCTTCAACTCCTACTTTATTTGGTGAAGACGTAACTGGAGCAGAGATTACCCTAAAAGACAATAATGGCAATAATGTTAGTTCTTTTAACATGCCAAACGGATTAGGCTTTAACATGGTTCCTTCTCCACAAATTCAATTAACAGTTGGTGTAATTAAAAACACAGATATATCTGTTCGTTACTCTCCAAAACTTGGAAAAAGTGATGATTATGGAACTCTACAAGTTTTAGGTTTTGGAATTAAACATGAAATCACCAAACTTTTAATGCCTGGTAAAACAGAAAAGATTATACCTATTGATATTGCTTTGGCTTTTGGTTACAACCAATTAACTTATGATAAAAGCATTCCAATTGAAGACCAACTTGATGATAAAAACTCGGGGTCAAATCTGAATCAAAGAGTAGAAGGTAAATTATCAGGATATACATTTGATGCAATTGTATCTAAAAAGCTTGCTATTTTCACCCCATTTGCGTCAATCGGATACAATACAGCAAAAACAGAGTTAGGTTTATTAGGCACTTATGTAGCAAGAACTGGTGCGCCAACAGTTACAGATCCTAACGCAACAAATGATGATAAATTCACAACATTTATTGACCCTGTTAATATCAAACAGAAAGACATTGCTGGTTTAAGAGGCAATGTGGGCTTCTCATTACACCTTGCGTTTTTCAGACTATACGGATCATATAGTATTGGCGAGTACCAAGCAGTAACGGCAGGTCTTGGTTTTGGTATTGGTAAATAATTTTATTCAAAACATTTTATAAATCCTAATTGATGTTATCAATTAGGATTTATTTTTTACACCCAATTTTAATGATAGATTTAAAATTTTATAGTCCAGAAGAAGAAGTTATTTATGAGCCTATAAATAAATATAATGTTCAGTTATATTTAAAACGTGATGACTTAATTCATCCTTTTATATCTGGCAATAAATGGCGTAAATTAAAATATAATCTTATTAAAGCTAAAAACGAAAACAAAAAACATTTAGTAACTTTTGGTGGCGCTTACTCAAACCATTTACTGGCAACCGCTGCCGCTGGGGCAAAATTTAAGTTTAAAACTACTGCTTTTGTTAGAGGCGATTTAGTTGAAAACCCTGTATTAGATTTTTGTAAAATTTTTGGAATGGAATTGTTTTTTGTAAGCAGAGAAGATTACAAGGACAAAGACAAATTATTTAATCAAAAATTTAAACACAGTACTGATTTCTATTTAATTAATGAAGGTGGTTATGGCATGGAAGCAGAATTAGGTTGCCGAGAAATTATAAGTGAATTAGAAACTAATTACGATTACATTTTTTGTGCTGCTGGTACTGGAGCTACTGCCGCTGGTTTAATTAACGGTAAAAACTTGTATAACATAATGGCTGAGATAAATATCATAGCCACATTAAAAGGCGCAGATTTTTTAAAAACAGAAATAAACACATTGCTTACCGGCAATTATGAATATAACCTACACACCAATTATCATTTTGGTGGTTATGCAAAAACTAAAGATGACTTAATAGGTTTCACCAAAAATTTTATACAAAAAACAGGCATTTTAATTGACCCAGTTTATACTGCAAAAACATTGTTTGCTATTCAAGATTTAGCAGCTCAAAATTATTTTAAACCATTTGCAAAAATTTTAATGATACATACCGGTGGCTTGTTTGGTTTATTGGGTATGCCAGAAAAATTTAGGTAAATACGCCGAATTTTTTGATAAATATTCTTTAATACGCAATCTTTTATTTCATCTATTTGTGCAAACAGTTTAAAAACACACTTTAAATCGTTTAAAGCTATTTTTCATCAGTAAGTCTAAAAACGCCTTTGATTTGCCTTTTTAAGCCTTTTTTAATAAATTTGAGAAAAGACTTTTTATGTATAAACTTAATATAGCTCCTAACCAGGTTCAAAAAACATTAGCTAAACATTTGTTAACAGACGGATACGACCTTACTTTTGATATGGAAAAAAGTAACGGTGTAAGAATGTACGATTCTAAACACAACCGCTCTTTATTAGACTTTTTTACTTGCTTTGCTTCTGTTCCCTTAGGCTATAATCATCCAAAAATGATTGGAGATGAAGAGTTTAAAAAGAATTTATTGTTAGCAGCAATGGCTAACCCGTCAAATTCTGATATATACACCACACAGTATGCACAATTTGTTGATACTTTCTCAAGAGTTGGTATTCCAGATTATTTACCTCATGCTTTTTTTGTAGCGGGTGGTGGCTTGGCTATAGAAAACGCTTTAAAAGCTGCAATGGACTGGAAGGTGCAGAAAAACTTTAGCAAAGGTTACCGAGAAGAAAAAGGAACTATGGTTTTACATTTCGACCAAGCTTTTCATGGAAGAACTGGTTATACACTAAGTTTAACAAACACCCTTCCAAATAAAACCAAATGGTTTGCGAAATTTAATTGGCCAAGAGTAAGTGTGCCTAAAATGAAATTCCCTTTGGAAGGTGCTAATTTTGACGAATTATTAAAAAGCGAAGCTTTAGCGATATCACAAATTAAAAATGCTTTTGCTTCCCATAAAGATGAAATATGTTCCATTATTATAGAACCGATACAGTCTGAAGGTGGCGATAACCATGTGCGTAAAGAGTTTTTAGAAGAATTAAGAACTTTATGTACCGAAAACGAAGCATTGTTAATTTACGATGAAGTACAAACTGGTGTTGGTTTAACCGGTAAGTTTTGGTGCCACCAACATTTTGGTGCTAATGCCCAACCAGACATTATTGCTTTTGGAAAAAAAATGCAGGTATGCGGTATTTTAGCAAGCAATAAATTAGATGAAGTAGCAGACAATGTTTTTAAAGTTCCATCAAGAATCAACTCTACTTGGGGTGGCAACTTGGTAGATATGGTAAGATCTAGTAAGATTTTAGAAATTATTGAAGATGATAATTTATGCGAAAATGCAGCAAATATGGGTACTTATTTACAAACAGAACTCATTAAAATTGCGCAAAACGATAACAGAATACAAAATGTAAGAGGAAAAGGATTATTAACTGCTTTTGATTTCCCTACGCCAGAACTAAGAAATAAATTTGTTAATATGGGTATGGAACAAAATGTAATGTTTTTAGGTTGTGGTACCCAAACCATAAGATTTAGACCTGCTTTAATAATAGAAGAACAACATATAGACGAGGGTTTAAATACTATGCAAAAAATCCTAAAGCAAATTTAAGCTTTAGGATTTTTAATATTCCTCAGTTTATTATACATTTCATCTACATTAAACGGTTTATAAATAAAGTCATTCATACCGGCAAGCTCAATATCTTCTAAAATAGTATTTGAAACAGATGCTGTAAACGCAATTATCGGTGTCTTTTGGTTTATATTACTTGCATCGTTTCTGATCGCTTTTGATGCTTCATAACCGTCAATCTTTGGCATGTGCAAGTCCATTAAAATCACATCAAAGGTTTTATTTTTTGAAATTTCTATAGCATCTAAACCATCAATTGCAAAAACAGGTTCGTTATTCCATTTAGATAGCACCTTTTTAATTAAAACCCTATTCATCAAATTATCTTCAGCAACTAAGATATTAAGGTCACTTATATTATAAACTTCAGTTAATATTTCTTGCTCTTTCTCCAAAGTCTTTTGGCTGTACTTAAAGTCAATATCAAAATAGAAATTTGATCCCTCTCCTATCTTGCTCTCTAATTTGATTTCGCTATTAAACAGAGAAATTAACCTTTTCACAATAGACAGTCCTAAACCTGTGCCACCATAATTTCTTGTTATACTTGAAGATGCTTGATTAAAAGGTTCAAAAATAGAGTTCATTTTATCCTCATTTACTCCTATTCCCGTATCTTTAATAGAAAACCTTATTTTTAAATATTCGTTATTTTTACTTAAAATATCTAGTAAAATACTAACGTTACCTTTTGCTGTAAACTTAATGGCGTTACCAACCAAATTATATATAATCTGAGTTATTCGAGTAGGATCAGTAAAAACGTCATAATTTGATATTTCCGAATTTACAGCTATTTTCAACTCAATTCCTTTTTCATTAGCTTGGTTCACTAATCCAGAACAAACTCGTTCTATTAAATTTTCTAAATTCACTTTAATTGTTTCCAATTTAAGATTCGAGGAGTCAAGCTTATTAAAATCTAAAATATCGTTTACAATATCAAGCAAACAACTTGCGGAAAACTTTAAATCGTTAAGATTTGATTCTTGATCTTTATGATAGGTATCTGACAATAATAAATTAGTAGTCCCTATAACTGCGTTAAGCGGCGTACGTAACTCATGAGACATGGTTGACAAAAAGTTTGATTTTGATTGAGCGGCTTCATTTGCAACTTCAACACTAGCTAAAAGCTGTAAATTCAATGCTTCCTTTTCTTTTATTGTTTTAATAAAAGCTTCGACAAATAAGTAGGGTATAAAAATTATAGAAATAAAATTGAGAATCACAATAAGTTCAAATCCTGGTGAAGCTAAAGCTCCGTCTGAATTAGCAAATAATTCATATTTACTTCCAAATAACATGGGTGTCATGATGAGCGCTATTGCAAGCGACGAATAAAAAAAACCATACGCAGAATTGATGATAAAAAAACTGCATAGTACTAAACTAAAGGCAAATTGTATTGTAATAATATTTACTGATTTTGCAGTAACAAATAAGTTTGAAGAAATGAGTAGTAAACTTGATAAAACTATAATGTGTGCAATAGTTTTAAATGATAATAATTTTAATAAAAAACATCTAAATAATACTAGGTATAATGATAAGAAAATTACTGCTCTGATAAATTGAATGTTTTGATCAAAATATATTGATGTTATTAAAACGCAGATTACTTTTAAAAAAAATATTAAAAAAATAGAGTACAAAATTTTACACTTTGCCTTATCTAGGCTATTTTTCTCATCACTAAAAGATTTATTAAAAGACCAGTTAAAAACTGAAATTTTTGAACGCATAAATTAAGTATTATGTTACACTTTCACTGAAATTTAAAAATTAAATATTAACAGAATATGTTTTTACGTAAAAGAATATAAAATGTTTTAGCTTATTGTTTATATCATTCTAAATTAGCTTGGGTTTTTATTAGAGCTGTAATAAAAATATTTTAGTATTTCTATTATTATCAAGAATATTTAAGCTTCTTTCAAAAGATTATACAAACCTGTGCCAGCCGCTAATAGCTCTTGTGTAATGTTTTTGGTATAGTCGGTTATTTCAGCTTTAAAATCTTTAACAGAAGCGCCCTCTCTAATTTCTTCTAATCTTTTTTCCCATTGCCCAGTAAGTTCTGCCTGAGCAATTTTTTTGTTTTTTACCACATCATAAACAGCTAAACCTTTTTTAGATGGTACTAAATTTTTCTTTTCTCTACCAATATATTCTCTTTTAATTAGTGTTTCTATAATTGATGCCCTGGTGGCTGGAGTACCTAATCCACTTTCTTTCATGGCATACCTAAGCTCTTCATCTTCTATATCTTTTCCACAAGTTTCTAACGCTTTTAGTAAAGTAGCTTCTGTATATAATGGCTTTGGTTTAGTTTGTTTTTCTAATACCGCTTTATTAGTAATTGCTAAACTTTCTCCTTTAATTACTTTAGGTAAAGTTGCATTATCTTCATCTTTCTTTTCTTCATCATTATCATTAAAAACAGAACGCCACCCAGCAGATTGTATCACTGTTCCGTTAGCAACAAAATCTGACCCAGATGAAACAATTATTTTTGTGGTTTCCTTAATACATTCTTGATGAAAAGCCTCAATCATACGCCCAACAACCATATCATAAACAGCTTGCCTATCAGATGATAAATGCCCAGCATATTCTCCAGTTGGCAAAACCGCATGGTGATCTGTTACTTTTTTAGCATTTACACTTCTTTTGTTCAGTTTATTATTTAATAAAAATGTAGCATCTTTACCAAACAAAGGGTGGTCTGTAAATTTTGAAATTAAATCTGGTACGGTAGCAAAAACATCATCACCAATATACCTACTTCCAGTACGCGGATAAGTTACCAACTTGCTTTCGTACAAGTTTTGCAAAATTCCCAAAGTTTGATCTGCGGTGTAGCCTTTCTTTTTATTGGCTTCTTGCTGCAAGCTACTTAAATCATGTAATAGCGGTGGCGGTTCTTTTTTTGCTTTAGCATCAACGCTAGCTATTAAACCACCTTTTTCATTACCTGTTGCGGCATCTAAAACTTTAGCCATTATAGTTTCAGCTTCTTCACGGGTTTTATAATTTTTTGCAGAAATGGCTCTAAAAAAACTTTCTTCTTTTTGCAATTGTATAGCTACTTGGAAAAATATTTCGGGTACAAAGTTTTTTGTCTCAATGTATCGGCTACAAATCATAGCTAATGTTGGGGTTTGTACCCTACCTAAAGACAAAACCGCTCTATTACCTGCAGATATACTTAGCGCTTGTGTGGCGTTCATCCCAACTAACCAATCAGACTCTGAGCGGCAATGTGCCGAGTTAAACAAAGTATCGTAATCCGAACCTGGTTTTAAATTTCTAAAACCTTCTTTAATAGCTTGGTCTGTTTGCGATGATATCCATAGCCTACGGAATGGCTTTTTACATTTTAAATAATAGTAGATATACCTAAAAATTAGTTCGCCTTCTCGCCCGGCATCTGTTGCAACAATAATCTCAGTACATTCATCAAATAAACTTTTAATTACGTTTAACTGCTTTCTAACCGCAGGGTCTTCTACAATACCATCTTTTGTTTTTATTTTTCGTACCGCCAATTTAAATTTTGTTGGAAGCATGGGTAAATTTTGTTGCTTCCAACCATAAAAACCATAATCTTGCGGTGGCGCCAATTGTAATAAATGACCAAAAGCCCAAGTAAAAGAATAGCCTTTTCCTTCAATATATCCGGCTTTCTTATTGGTAGCACCAAATACTTTCGCTAATTCACGGGCAACTGATGGCTTTTCGGCAATTACAATCTTCATTTATTTAAAAAAATATAATTATGGTTTAATCATATTATAACAGCTTACTAAATTATTACATTTTTTACCCGATTAACTAATTAATAAAGCATAAAGAACTAACATTATTGAAGATTTAAAAATAACAGATTTTAAATTACTGAATATCAAGTGACACTATGTTGAAAATATTTACTAATTATTAAGCCAATTTGATGTACTATTTTGGTACGATAATTATCAATATTGCGTTTGAACATATATAAAAGTATTTTAATTATGCTTAAACAATTTCATTTTAAACTAAAAAGAGATTTGCTTTGCTAACTAAAGGCAAAATTATTTTGGTTTTTTAATGGCTATACTTGCCTTAGGTGCTGCGTGGGGAGTTAGCAAATTTGTTTTTGACGAAATGGTAACTACAGATGATAGGGTTTCAGTACCTGATGAAAAATTAAGTTTAGTTAACGATATTTTCAATCGGGTATCAAGATTAGACCAAAGTCAAAGATATATTGATAACAACAACCAAAATAAAAGCACTAGTTTTTTAAAAGATTCAAGAAGTTTAAAGTCAAGTTTAGATAGTTTAAAGGAGCTTTATATTTTAGATAGCTTACAGCTTAGAAGAATAAAATCTATTAGGAAATTATTAGCAGAAAGAGACAAACAGTTTATTTTATATTTAAGGGTAAGAGATAGCTTATTAAACACAAAAAACTTTTCTAATGAAATTGAAAAATTAAACAACATTTTCTCTGAAAGGGTATTTCAATCTGACAGTGCAATTTACACCACAGAAAATAAAACATCCACTACTACGCTAAACAGCGAGGATGGAAGGAAAGGAATTTTCAATAAAATTTTCGGGAAAAAGAAAACGGAATCTTACAAAGTTGTTAGCGAGGAGTTAAAAATTAAAAGAGATACTTTAGATGGTTTTGCCGAGGATAGTATTTTAAAGAACATGGAGGCTTCTTTAAATTTGATTAAGAATAGGCAAAAATTAAAAAGCAGCATATTTATTGCTGAAGAAACCCGATTAGCCACTAATTCTAATAAACTAACGCAACAAATGTTAGCTATTTTATTAGAAGTAAGAAATGAAGCTTTAATTCAAATTGAATTAAATGGCAAACATGCTAGAAATGTAGTTAATAAAGGCATTAGACATATTTCACTTATTTTATTGACTTTTTACTAATTACCATCGTTTTAATTTATTTTATTTTTACAGATATTTCTAAAAGCAACCAATACAGATTAGCCATAGAAAAAGCAAAAGAAGATGCAGATTACAACAGCTTAGCCAAACAGCGTTTTCTTTCTAACATGAGCCACGAAATACGGACACCTTTGCAATCAATTATTGGTTATTCAGAAATCATAAAAAACAATCACAACCCACAAAGTGCGGCTGTTAATGCAATCTATCAGTCTTCTTCCCACCTTCTATACTTAATTAATGAAATTTTAGATTACAGCAGAATAGCATCTGGTAAATTCAACTTAAAATCTGAAGAATTTGAACTAAAACCAGTTATTGACGAAGTACTTTTAATTATGCAACCATTAGCACAAGAAAAGAGCATTCAACTGTTGGCTCAAACAAATTTTGAAGATAATCTGTGGTTAAAAGGCGATGCCTTTAAACTTAAGCAAATTTTATACAATTTATTAGGGAATGCTATAAAATTTACAAATGAAGGCTTTGTAAAATTACATGCATCGCTTAAACCAACTGCAAACACAACCTTATTAAGCATAAATATTGAGGATACAGGAATTGGCATTAGTGCAGATAGACTAAATACAATTTTTGATGAATTTGTACATAGAAACAGTATTGATGATAACAACTTTAATAGCTCTGGTTTAGGTTTAAGTATTGTTAAACAATTGGTAGAACTGCACAATGGCCAAATAGATATTGAAAGCTCGCCAAATAATGGTTCAATTTTTAAGTTAGCACTAAATTATAGTAGCTACAAAATTAAGATAGTTCCGTTATTAAAAACAGAAGATTCGCCAGTCTATTTATCTAAAAACAAAACCGTTTGGGTAATTGATGACGACCATTTAATTTTAGACTTATGCGATATGATTCTCACACAACATCAAATTCCGCATAAAATTTTTAATAAGCCAAAAGAAGTTATTGAATGCTCAATAGATGAAAATTTACACTACATTTTTATGGATATAAGGATGCCAGAAATAGATGATTTAACTCTGTTTCCGATTCTTAAAAAACGACTACCAAGTGTTGTTAAATTTTATGCAATTACGGCACAAGTATTGCAAACCGAACAAAAAGAAATTCTAAAAATTGGTTTTGATGGTATTATTACCAAACCATCTAGATAAGGATAAGTACACTGAAGTGAACCTGTACTTTCAGGATGAAGCCAGATTTGGGATGATGAACCATCTTGGGAAATATCTGACAGCCTCAGGTGTAAAGCCCATAGTGACCTATCAGCATGTAT
>NZ_JBHULV010000025.1:0-9330 GCF_042684645.1 Pedobacter alpinus | reverse complement strand
TACCTGCTGAACATACCTCCGTACAACCCGGAACTGAACCCATGCGAACAGGTTTGGCAATACATCAAGAACAGGTTCAAGAACCAGCGCTTCGAGACCATGGAAAGCCTAAAGGAATGGCTCAACAACATAGTAAAGGACATGAAAGAGGAGACGATAAAATCAATCACTGGAAACCACCATTATCTAACAGCATTTAATACGGCGTTTTATATCTAAATTGGTATTAATCTTAACTTCTATTGTTTAATCTCTATTATTCCGATGGTGTTCCGTCTGCTTTAATTTTTAAAGAAGCTTTTTCCTCTTCTTTGGTAACATTAATTTGGTAATATTCTTTACCACCTTCTTCTTTTACCCAAAAAGCTTCTGTAGGTGTCCAAGCTTTATAAGCATCAGACAATAATGTTGTTTTTACTGGTTCTGGCAATTCTTCTAGTTTAACCGGAGTTGATGTTGTACTGTCTTGCACTGTAACAATTGCAGTATTAATTTTATTTGAATTTAATTCGTTAGCGTTTACAAATGCTACACTTGTTAATGCTACTATTGCTGCTGATAAAATGTACTTTTTCATAATAATAATATTTAAATTGTTAATTAATCGTTTTCTGGAATCTATATTATGGATAAGTGTGCCAAGTTGGCCTACATAACACAAATGACTTTTAATCAGTTTTTTATATATTTCTATTGGATTTGTAAGTTGTGGAGTTTCTCTACAAAATGCCCAATAGTTAAACAATGATTATATTTGTTTTAGTTTGATAACTTAAAAAAAATAAAATGAGAAGAGTAAGCTACGAAACCTTATTTAATGAATTAAAATCTGTTTTATTAAAATTAGGATTCTCAGAAACCAAAGCCAAAGCATGTGCAGAAATTTTCGCTAACAACAGTAGAGATGGAGTTTACTCTCATGGTTTAAACAGGTTTCCGGTATTTGTAGATTACATTAAAAAAGGATATATAAATATTGAAGCAGAACCTACCTTGATAAAAAGTTTTGGAGTAATAGAACAATGGGATGGTAATTTAGGTCCCGGAGTTTTAAATGCTAAATTTTGTATGCAAAGAGCAATTACATTGGCCAAACAACATGGTATGGCTTGTGTTGCTTTAAAAAACACCAATCATTGGATGCGTGGCGGCGCTTACGGTTGGCAAGCTGCAGAAGCAAATTGCATTGGAATTAATTTCACAAATACCATTGGCATAATGCCGCCATGGGGCTCTTCAGAGGCTTTAATTGGTAATAATCCGTTAATTATTGCTGTGCCTAATAAAAACGGACACATTATTTTAGACATGGCCATGTCGCAATTTTCTTATGGTAAATTAGAGGAATATGAACTTAAAGACAAGAAATTACCATTTATAGGAGGCTATAATCAAAAAGGAGAATTAACTAAAGACCCAAAAAGTATTAGATTAAGCAAACGCCCACTACCTATGGGCATGTGGAAGGGCTCTGGTTTAGCAATGATGTTAGATATTTTAGTAAGCATTTTAAGTGGAGGGCAAACTACTGCTGCAATTTCAGAATCAAAACAAGAAAAAGGAATTTCGCAAGTTTATATTTGTTTAGACATGGATTTATATTCCAACGCAAGCCAAATTGCTGATGAAATTTTAGCCTATACCAAGCAAGGAAGTACCGAAGTGAGGTATCCAGGAGAACAAACGCTAAAAATTAGAAAAGAGAACTTAAAAGAAGGCATACCAGTTGATAAAACAATGTGGGAAAGTTTAAAAACCCTCTAAGAAAAAAAAGTGAATATTAAGACTTTCTTTTTTGATGAATTTATTCTTTTGATTTTGTTTCTGCAGTAAGTAATTCAAAAATTTGAGTATCACTCAAAATATACCAAACCCTATCAATATCATTAGCTTCAACTTTACCATTAAAACAATAATACTGAGTATGATTTTCTCCTGGCTGGGTGGTGTATTCAACAGCATAATCACCTTCTTTAGCTTGCGTTGTATAATTCCGTATCATTTTACCTGATTTTAATAAAATCATAATTTTATCGTTATTAGATTTAAACGGGTTTGCTCCTTTTTGATTCAATAAAACTGCTTTTATGGATGTATAAGGTTTCACACTTGCCGATTCTGTGTAAGTTAATGTTGACGGGTAAAAGCCAAACAAATAATCTGTTGTTTTATCCGGACTTGAAACTGTAGTATAATAATACTTAGTTTGGCTGTTAGCAGCATAAGATACTATTAACACAAAAAAAATGGTGGTTAGTAAAGTTTTCATATTTGTAATTTTTAGTTTAA
This sequence comes from Pedobacter alpinus, assembly GCF_042684645.1. Taxonomy (NCBI): domain Bacteria; kingdom Pseudomonadati; phylum Bacteroidota; class Sphingobacteriia; order Sphingobacteriales; family Sphingobacteriaceae; genus Pedobacter; species Pedobacter alpinus. Next base: position 7,041 of record NZ_JBHULV010000025.1, on the reverse strand, counting down.
CCAAAATTAATAATCAACTTAAAGATAGCTATACGTGTTTTTACGTATTTTCATAAATAATCTTAAAAGTAAAACAGCTTCAAATAAAGCTATTAAATGTAATTATACTAAATTTGCTTTAATTTCTAACACATTAAATTCCATTTTAAAGTTTGAAAAAGCTCCATCTCTTATTTATACTTTTTTTTCTTTCTCAAACTATTTACGGGCAAAAAGTTGGAGTAGTTTTAAGTGGTGGTGGTGCAAAAGGCTTGGCACATATTGGTGTTTTAAAAGCCTTAGAAGAAAACAATATCCCGATAGATTACATTACTGGAACATCAATGGGTGGCGTTGTTGGCGCAATGTATGCGGCTGGTTACTCGCCAAATGAAATTGAATATGTGGCCTTAAGTTCTGATTTTCAAGACTGGGTGAGCGGTAAATACGATAGTGATTACAGTTTCTTCTTTCAAAAAAAAGATAAAAACCCTTCATTTATATCTGCAAAACTACAAATAGACACAGGGTTTAACTTCAAATTCAGGTCTAATTTGATAAATGATATTCCATTAAATTTTGCTTTAATTGAGTTATTGGGTCAAGCATCTGCAAATGCAAAAGGTAATTTTGATAATCTTTTTGTTCCTTATCGTTGCATTGTTTCTGATGTATTGTCTCAAAAAATGATTCCGATGAAAAGTGGTTCTTTAGTAGAGGCTGTTAGAGGCACATTTACAGTTCCACTAGTTTACAGACCTATTAAAGTAGATGGCAAATATGTATTTGATGGTGGTTTGTATGATAACTTCCCTGTTGATGTAATGAAGAGCGAGTTTAATCCCGATATAATTATTGGTTCAAATGTATCTTCAAAAAACTTTAATACTTATCCAAAAGATATTGATGAAAAATTAATGAATAAATTATTAATCTATCTTTTTTTAAGCAAAACAGATTCAACTGAATTAGGAGAAAACGGTATATATATAGAACCAGATTTAGCTAATTACACAGTTACTAATTTTTCACCCGTTGAGGAATTAATTAAAAAAGGATATGATGCAACAATTGCTGAAATAGGGCAAATTAAAATTAAAATAAAAAAAAATGTCTCTTTAGAAACTGTTAAAAATAAAAGAAAAATATTTATTGATAAAAATCCTTACCTCACTTTTAAAAACATTAAAATAACCGGGGTAAACAGTAAAAAAAGAATTTATATACAAAACGTTTTTAAAAATTTAAACAAACATTTAAACCTTAAAGATATTAAAAATGGTTACTACAAATTATTAGGTGATGATAATTTTGAAACAGTTTACCCTAAAATAAACTACTTACCCGCAGAAAACATTTATGAATTTGAGCTAATTGTACAACCAGAAAGAAACTTTAAGTTAGATTTTGGAGGCAGTATAACCAGCCGTCCAGTTGGTAATGCATTTATTGGTTTACAATATAATTACTTAAGAAAAAACTCTTATACATTAAATGCCAATTTTTATACTGGTCGTTTCCACGAATCTGTACAAACAGCATTTAGAATGGATTTACCAAAAAAAACTCCTTTGTTTTTAGAAACTTCTTTTACCTACAATTACTGGAATTATTTTGAATCGGGGCAATTGTTTTTAGAAAACAACAATCCTACTTTCTTAGAGCAGTCTGACAACAGAATAGTGCAAAAGTTGGGGATATCAAGTGGTATAAATGCTAAAACAGAAATCTTTTTAGGCTATTTTGGCACCATTAACAAATATAGCCCTACTGATAATTTTTCATCTGGTGACATTTTAGATGAAACAGATTTTAAAGGCTTTGTTAGTGGTATAAATTATGAACGTAATAACCTAAACCGTAAACAATATCCATCTAAAGGAAATGCTTTTACTGTTGGGTTAACCTATTTTGAAGGTTATGAAAATTATGAACCTGGTAATATTTTAAGAAATGACCCTAATTATGCTAATCTTACTTCTTTAGATATATTTAGACGATGGTATAAATTTAAAATAAGTTCAGAAAAATATTATCCAGTAAAAGAAAAATATAATTTTGGATACACTGTTGAAGCAGTTTACAGCAACCGCTCAAATTTTGCAAATTACAAAAGTAACCTAATTCATACACCCGCATTTTATCCTTTGCAAGATTCTAAAACAATTTTCTTAGAAAACCTTAGAGCAGATAAATATTTAGCTTTAGGATTTAAAAATGTGTTTAATTTTAGAAAGAATTTAGATTTTAGATTAGAGGGTTATATTTTTCAACCCTACAAAGAAGTAATTAGAGTTGGTAGCCAACAAAGTATATTTAGAGATTCTTTTTCGGAACAAAGGTTTATTTTTAACGGAAATGCCGTTTACCATAGCCCTATTGGGCCAATTAGTTTAAATTTTAATTATTACGATGATAGAGCCAAAAGATTTGGAGTGTTTTTCCATATTGGCTTTTTAATGTACAAAAAAAGAGCAATTGATTTATGATACGAATAACAAGAAAGCTTTTACTATTTTCAATGTTTTTATGCTTTAATTTTGCGTACGCTTTCGCTAATCAAACCATAAATTCTTTTGTAGTTAAAGAAAATTTACTAAAAGGGCAAAAGCTAGCAATTATAGCAACAGACTCTTTAGATAATCCAATAGAAAACATAAACGGAGTTTATAATTTTTCTGTAAATGGTTTTAAACAAGAATTAAATTTTAATGTTGGCGTGGCAGTTTGTGAATTACAAATAGAAAAATCTGCTTTTATTTTTATTAAACATTTAAATGATGGCAAAAGCCCTTCAAATTTATACTTTGTTTATAAAAAGGACACCAATTTAAACCCAATTAAAATTAGTTGGTATATTCTTTTAGCAATACCATTAGGTTTAGTTTTAATAGGCTATATGTTCAGGAAAATGATAGGTATAGTAATCTTTATTTTATCAATTATTTTCTATTTCTATTACAGCAAAGGTTTATCCATCCCCACTTTTTTTGAATCAATAATTGATGGTATAAAAAATTTGATTTGATTTTTTAAAACTAAAAATTATGTGAACCATTAATTTTTGCTCCTATAGTTAGCGTTTTAAAGCGAATTAAATTTCACAGAAATACATCAATTAAAAAGGCATACCTATTCCAAATTGTATTTGCGAGAGTGAATATCTATCAGGTGAGTTAGAAATTCCATAATTTGCTTTAAATGTATTTTTAGCTTCTCTATCAAACCACAATTTGTAAACATATTGATCTTCTCCAATAAATTGAGGGTCTTTAAATTTAAAACCTGCATCTAACCTAAAAACAAAGAAAGAAACATCAAATCTTAAACCAAAACCAACTCCAATTGCAGTTTGATTAAACAATTTATTTAGTTTTATTTGTCCACCCTCTAAAGCATTATCCCTTAATTGCCATACATTACCAAAATCTATAAAAGTTGCCCCTTTTACTTTGGAACCTATAAAATTATCAACAAGCTTAAAACGATATTCTATATTACCTTCAAACTTAATATCTCCAAGCTGATCTAAATTTCTTAAATTGAACCTTGCCGAGTCTGACGCTAAAGAAGCTCTATTATAATTTCCTGGTCCAACGGTTCTTGCCTGCCACGCTCTTAAACCAGTAGAACCACCTGCAAAAAAACGTTTATCAAATGGTAAGGATTTTATGTTTCCGTAAGAGTAACCAATCCCCGGATTTACTCTTAATACCAACTGCCTTTCGCCACCTAAAAATTTATAAAACCTTATATCTGTCTCTATTTTTGTAAATTGATAATAAGGTACACCAAACAGTAACTTCTGATCCTCATTATTACTATTATTGAATAATTTAGCCGCTAAAGCTGATGTGTTCCCACCAATTTCAACAGTTGAAGAGAAAAATGTAAAATTATTAAAGGTTGTTAGTTTTGCCAGATTACGAGTATATGTGTAATAACTACTTGATATTAATTGGGAACGCAATGTCGACAAAAAGAATGCATTTCCTTGACTGATTAGCTGTTGAGATAATGCGTCATTAATTTGAGCATTTGAATATTGAATATTTATAGGTGTAAATGAATGTAATTTATACTTGCTTTCTACCCAATCATAAGTTAGATTAACACCTAAGCTTTTTCTTAAATAACTATCTGTAAGTTTATAAGTTTGATAAGTTGTACCTATACGTGTATGCGGAACACCATTTCTTCCAAAAGATTCAATATTAAATGGGGTAATTAAACGAGGAAAACTTAAACTTACACCTATCTGATAATCCCTACTTAAAATCCTATTCGTTAAACCTCCACTTATATTTTTATCAAATTGTAAACCGCCTCTCAATTTAACCTCAAAAATCTCTGCACCTCCAAAAATATTTCTATTTTGATAGGTAACACCTAAATTTAAACCAGTTATACTAGTGTTAAAAGTATACTCGCCATCAAATCTATTCGATTTCTTCTTTAATGGAATAATATCTATTAAACCTACCAATTCATTCTTGCTAGAATCTTTACTTTTTGCAAAATCCACACTCACACTTCTAAAAGCATTCAAATCAAAAAATCGTTGAGTAGTTAATTCGGAGTTTTGTATATTATATAATTCGTCTTTTTTAAGATAAATGTAGTCAACTAACTTTTTGGGTTTAAAAAACTTTGAATAATCATAAAATCTGTATTGTGAATCAATAACAACTGTATCTCTGCTCATCCCTTTTTCAATAATACCGCTACTTGGTTGTATTCTTAAATAAGTATTTCCTAAAGTGAATTTTTGATGATAATCTTTTCCTTGCGGATTAAGAATTGCTAAATTAACGTCTGCAACTCCGCTATTGAAATTTGTATCCACAGTAGGCCTAACGTATTGACGCAAAAAATCGTAATAGCCATTTTGTTTCATTAACAAATAAATTTGCTCTCTTTCATAAGCCAAACTATCAGAATCATATCTTTTTCCAGCTTTAATACGAGTAAATAAATCTTTTTTTGCCAGATAAATTGCTTTTACGCTAGTATCAGGAATATTAAACTCTAAATTTCTGAATTTAAATTCTGTGCCTTGTATCGCAGTATAAAAAATGCTTACTCTTTTATTTTCAATACTTATACTATCTGTTACTTTGGCATTTAAAAAACCTTTAATGTTTAAAAATTTCTCTATTTGGTTTCTAGAAACTTCTACCAAAGCACTATCTAATAAATGTGGAGCCTCCCCTAGTTTTAATTTACCCTTTCTACTAAATGTATTATAAATAAATAAATTAAAGGGCGAATTTGGCCGGATATCTAGAGCCACATAATCAGCAGCTCTCACAGAAAATTCTTTATCAATTCCCTTAATTGTTAGTTTTGTAACTAAAGATTCGTTTTTTGCCAAACGCTTAGTTGACCTACAGCCAAAGGCGATAAAAACAAAAAAGACTATTATTGTAAAAAGGTAAAATTTATATGCTGTCAAAATCTCAAATAAGTTTAATCAAATCTCTTCATCAAAAAAAATACCGAAAAGAACATCAGCTTTTTATTGTTGAAGGTTATAAAGCAATTTCAGAGTTTTTAAACTCTGATTATCATGTAAAATCAATTTATTACACTTCAGATATTTTATCAAAAATGGATAATTTATCTAACAAACAAAATATCTGCGAAGTTAGTATAAATGAATTAGAAAAAATAAGCGCTTTACAAGCTCCGCAAGGAATTTTAGCTGTTATTAAAATCCCAGAAAACACTACTATTATTGAATCGCAAATTAAGGAACAAATAATAGTTTTAGACGGTGTACAAGACCCCGGTAATTTAGGAACCATAATACGCACTGCTGATTGGTTCGGTTTTAACCAAATAATTTGCTCCGAAGATTGCGTTGAAGTTTACAACCCAAAAGTTATACAAGCTACAATGGGTTCTTTAACAAGAGTTAAAGTAAGCTATCAAAACATAGAAACTTTATTAAAAAGCAGTAATTTACCTAAATATGGTACTTTATTAAATGGAGAAAATATTTTTAACCAAAATTGGGAAAGTGCTGGTTTTTTAATTTTAGGTAGTGAAGGCAAAGGCATATCTCCAGAAATTATAGACTTAATAAGTCATAAAATAACAATACCAGGTGGTAAAAACACCGAATCTTTAAATGTTGGAATTGCCGCAGCAATTTGCTGTGCAGAAATGAGTAGAAATAAACTAAAATAAGTTGAATTGTATTAAAATTTTACTATTTTTGCGTTCCTTAAAAGAAAAGGTCGAGTGGCCGAGTGGCTAGGCAGAGGTCTGCAAAACCTTCTACAGCGGTTCGAATCCGCTCTCGACCTCATTTAAAATTTTAATTAAAATAAAAGTCATGGCAGTAACGCGTTTAAAAAGAAAAGATAGAAGAAACAAAACAACCTCTCGCATGGAAGTTCAGTTCCTAAAAAATGCTACCAACGTTGAAAATGGTAGCCGTTCAAAAGAACCAAAACACAGTCAAGTGGTTAAAAATGATGCAGTATTAGCTTCATTATAAGTTCCCATTCCATCGTATTAATCCTGATTATCGGCCGGTAATCAGGATTTTTTTTAAGATTCTTTTGCCTGATCAATTGGAATTGTAGGATCAAGCGTAAAAGTTGGAGAGAGGGATTTGGCATATATTTTGGATAGTCTAAAAAGGAAGAACTTCACATTTCTCACCCTTCTGAACTGCGACCGGAAAGCTTTTATCTTGGCATTGAAAGATTCTGCAGATGCATTTGTGCTTCTGTTATCAAAGTAGTTCAATATGGTTTCATAATTGTTCTGAATGGTTCTAGCTATGGTATTGAAGGATTTATAACCTAGTTTTTCTATCTTATTATACCATATTGCTAATTTTTTGAAGGCTATCCGCTTGTCTTTTGAATGGCTAAGTATTGCCGACAACTCCTGGGAAATTTCATAGGCTTTCTGTAAATCTGGATATCGTTTAAACAGCAGCTCTGTCCTATGGGTTTGCGAGGGTGTCCAGTTTGGAATTGCAATAGTTTATTAGAGGTTTTTTATTGTCAGATTATTGTTTTTTGAGTAGCATTAATTAGATTTATA
>NZ_JBHULV010000024.1:0-118486 GCF_042684645.1 Pedobacter alpinus | reverse complement strand
TCTTTCATACGGATAGGAACAAGGTCAGGTTATCGAGCGATAAGTTACCGAAGGTTTAGTTCAACAAAAAGTTCTGAAAATATATGGTGGTTTACGTTAATTCATCAGTTATTTAATTAATTTAGTGCGGTATGATAATGGTTCTGCAAGCAATGCCATTTCTGCTCAAATTTTCAAAACGTTATGCCTAATGCTACTCGACAAAATGGAAACGACTAAAAAATGAATTTCCAATCTATTTTTGTAAATTAGTATTGTGAAAAAACAGAAAGAAATCGGACTTGACTTTATAATCGACAAGCTTACAAACTCAATTGAAAATGTGGTAACTGGAGACAGTTTTCCGACCGAAATCTCTATCCTTACAAAACAAGACATTAAACTAATCACTAAAAAGAACGGCTGGCTTTTCGACTGGAAATCAGAATTTAAAAATCCTGTTAAAGAAGTTTATAAGTTGACAATATGGAACAATCCGAACATTATTCAAGGTTTAGTTTGTTTAGAAATAAAAACCGACCATGTTTATATGCACTTGGTTGAAAATGCACCTTTCAATAAGGGAAAGACCAAAATGTATGCAGGTGTTGCCGGAAATTTAGTTGCATTTGCTTGTAAGCTATCTTTCCAAAGGGGAAACGAAGGAAATGTTTCATTTATTTCTAAAACGCAGTTAATCGACCATTATGAAAAGACTCTTGGTGCATTTCATTTCGGTGGAAGATTGATGATTATAGAGACCAAATCAGCACTTATGCTAATCAATAAATATTTTCAAAATTCATAAATATGAAAACAACAATCAAAGAATTAGAAGTTGACTTTATAGGTGGACAAGAACCTTTAACAGTTCAAGAAGAAAAGGCTTTATCGGCGTACTTCAAAAATAAGAAATCTAAAAAAGCCTTACTGACCGAAAAGGGAAAAACCAAATTGCAGGACGTAAATTAAAAGAAGCACTAGGCATAACAGCAACAAATTTTTACAAAAATGGTTGACAGTGGTTTAAGTAAATTTTGTGCTTTTTTATTTACTTTAGTGCTGGTGTATATTCCGATGAAGTTGACCATGTAATTCCGTGGAAACTGACCAGTGATTAAGCTGGCAGAGAGAGTTGAAAGATGCCTTATGATCTTTGATAAAAGTAATAATTATTTTAAAGATTTATGAGTGATTTTTCGATGGTTCCTGATTCCATTTTTTTCTCATGTATTCACCCTGTAGCTCCATTCTAAAGTCTCCATGAATAAATGCAGAAATGTATTTCCTTACCGTATTACGGGAACAACCGCTCTGTACCGTAATGGACATGATGCTACGCCCCTGATGGGACATCCTGAGGATTTGTCTTATCTTATTCATGCTGATTGTCGTATTTGCCATTTTTGAGGTGTTAATCCCCCAAAAATAGGCTTGATTTTACAGCATCTTTCAACGTCCTTACCTGGTCACTTTCCAGCGGAATACCCTGGTCAGTTTCTAACGGAATGACTGGTCAGTTTAATTCGGAATAGGGTGGGCAACTTCACCGGAATCTCCACCGGACAACATATACCTGCTGAACATATCTCCGTACAACCCGGAACTGAACCCATGCGAACAGGTTTGGCAATACATCAAGAACAGGTTCAAGAACCAGCGCTTCGAGACCATGGAAAGCCTAAAGGAATAGCTCAACAACATGGTAAAGGATATGAAAGAGGAGACGATAAAATCAATCACTGGAAACCACCATTATCTGACAGCATTTAATACGGCGTTTTATATCTAAATTGGTATAAAAATCCATTTTTAAAAATTAATAACACATGTTTTTTAAGAAAAGCAAAAAAAAAATGCTCAATTATTATTTCAATTTTAGCATTTCATTATAACTCATTTGCACAAAATTCTGCTTCTATTAAAATAGAGTTTGGTAAAGGGATTCAATTTAGTAGTTTAGTACTGTGCAATAATGATTCTGCATTAATGCCATTTCTTCAAAAATTTTCAAATGAACAAAACCAAGATAAATTTATGAAAACAGAAAGTGTAATTTTATCCATAGCCTTTTTATTACTTTTTCCATTTGTATTAAAGGCACAGCAAAAATATGAAAGAGAATATAGAATAAAGTCTGAAATTATTCCTCAATCTGCATTAGCGTTTATTGATTCAATAGGTCCGGATTCTAAAGTAAAATGGTATAAAGAAATAAGCCTTAATGGTGTTTCTACCGAAGCCAAATTTAAGCACAACAAGAAGAAATTTAGTGTTGAATTTGACACATTAGGACACATACAAGACGTAGAATTTATCATTAAAAAAAGTGAAATAATTAATGCCGCGTACGTTAAAATAGAACATAAACTTGATTCTCTTTACCAAAAATGGAAATTTCAGAAGATACAAAAACAATACAAAGGAAAACCTAAAGAAATCATAAATTCAATAAACAAAAATGAACCAACCGATTCTGTAAAAGTTTCTTACGAGATAGTTTTAAAAGGAAAAGTTGTAGGAAACACACAACTCTATGAAATTACCTTTAATGAAAAGGGAGAAATACAGGATGTTTTACAGATTATACAAGATAATGCCGACCACCTTGTATATTAGAATGAAATTCTTGTTGATATTCTTTATGTTGATAAGCTTAAAGGATATTTATGCACAAACTCAAACCAGAGTTGGATTTTTACCTTCTGTAAATTACAACCAAAAAATAAATAAGGTGTGGGAAGCAAATTTCAAGTTTGAATCAAGACATTTCGTGTTTGAAAACAGTACTTCACAAAGTAGTGTTTTCAAATATAAATATTCACTAAGTGATGTTACCGCTTTGGTAGGAAGAAAAGTAGGTTTAAACTCAAAAGTTATTTTAGGATTTTTAACACGAATAGAACCTGAGGCTGTAACCTACAGGACCATTCAGCAATTTATATTTCAAACAAAAATAGAGAAATTTCGTGTAGCACATAGATTAGTTACTGACCAAACCTTTTCTTCTAATGAATCTACTGAATTTAGGTTAAGGTATAGATTAAGTGCAGAAATACCGCTATCGGGTTTAAAAGTAGATGTTAAAGAGTTTTATCTTAAATTTAATACAGAGGCACTCCACAGTATTCAAGATGATGAATATGATCTAGAATTAAGAGCAGTTCCTAACATAGGCTATGTAATTAATGATCAGCACAAGATAGAATTGGGATTGGATAACCGTTTTGCTTCATTTATAGACAATCAAACCCATTTTACATCATGGCTTACCATAAATTGGTTCTTTTAGAGTAGCAGCTACATGCAATAGCTAAGGCTTCGTTATGCTCTGAGAGCCAACAAAGAAACTATGGTTGGACGGAACCTTACACATTCACATTTGTTATGGATTTAACGTTGTTGTGTTTCTATTTTAACAATCAATTTTAGGCTGTTCATTTTTTTTAGGCATTCAACAACTCAGCTACCAGAAAAATGGGGCAACTGGGAGAATTTTTATTCAATTCACAAACAGCAAACATTAGATATTATGGTGCTGATTTTCATTTTAAATACAACGGGTTTTATTTAGCGTCTGAATTATACAACAGAAATTCTGATACTCGAATAATTACAAATGCTGAGAATTTAGGCGAAACCAATTATATTATTTCTGGCACTAATTTCTCATCATCATCATGCATTAAAATGGTATAAAAACCTTCTTTTAGAACGCTTAACTCTTTCTCAAACTTCCCATCAGCCATGTTTTCACTCAAAATTACATTACCATCAGCATTTTTAATTAATAGGGTAGGCTTTAATTTGGTATTGCTGTAATTAGCTTTTAAAGAAAATTTTTGTGGCTTATTACAAGCTGTAAAAGAAAGAATTAAAAAAAGCAGATAAAGAGATTGAATAAAGTAGTTTTCATAAGTAATGTTTTATAAATCAATAATACTATTTTTTGGAATAATCTTTGCCTTCAATCTATAAAAAAACAATTATGAAAAAATTAGCTTCAGGATTATTCATCCTAACCATATTCATTAGCAGTTGTGCAACTTTACAATCTATTGTAAAATCAACATTTCCATATACTTCAACATTAATTATTCCTGCAAGTTCTCAAACTGGCAAAACAATATCTGCTACAAGTTCGGCAAGTAGTATTGACCAAATTTTTACTGGCAACGGTTCTAATACAAGTCAAATTAGCCAAGTAAGAATTTCATCTGCTAAAATTGAAGCCGTAAACCCAACAAACCAAAACTTAGGCGTTTTTAAATCTATTAAAGTTTACTTACTAAATGGAAGTAATGAAGCTTTAGTAGCATCAAGAAACGATGTTGCTGCAACCACAGGCAATAGCTTAGTTTTAGATATTGATAACAGTAAGTTTTTAGATGATTATGTGAAAACTGGAAACGTACGTATAAGAATGGATTACATTTTGCAAAACAGCTTAAGTGTTGATTTAAGTGTAAAAGCCAGTATCGGATTTAATACCAGCCCTGCAAATACCAATTAAAAGAAAAACTCAATTTATTTTGATGCCTAAAATCTTATCCCCATCTTTCGGGATAAGATTTTTTTTATTTTGGAGCAATTACTTTCTACTATTTTAGAACAATTTAAAGCCATAACTTATGTTGAGTGGTTTGGTGTAATTACTGGTGCTTTATGTGTTTATTTGGCTGCTAAAGAGCATATTTTAAATTGGCCAGTTTCCATATTAAGTGTTGCCACCTACATTTATATTTTTTATAATGCCAAGCTTTATGGCGATACCATTTTGCAATTTTACTTTTTAGGAACTGCAATTTACGGTTGGTATTACTGGTCTTATGGGCATCTTAACTCCCTAAAAGCAGAAAGGCCCGTTTCGCACATTAATAAAAAAGATTGGTTTACAATTGCCATTATATTATTAGTAGGGAGTTTTATATTTGGATATCTTTTAGATAATTATACCGATACAGACGTACCCTATATTGATGGCTTTTGTACAGTTACCAGTTTTGTTGCGCAATACCTATTAACGCGTAAAAAAATAGAAAATTGGTTAATTTGGATTTTTGTCGATATCATTTACATACCGCTATACATTCATAAAAACTTATTGGCTACTGCTGCGTTATATTTTATATTTGTATTTATAGCTTTGCAAGGCTACATCAGCTGGAAAAAAAGCATAAAAAGGCAAAAAAGCTTTTAATGAGTTTCAACTGTTATTAAACATTATTAAAGTTTTAGTAGAAACATTAATTACCGATAAATTCGCCCTTGTCTGGTGCGGATATGATGAAGAAGTAAAAGCAATAACTTTGACAGCATCAGGCGCAGGCGAGAGTTTATTCAATTTGTTTATTGTTTTTATAGGTTTTCATGTGTTCGCTTTCGCTCGGGTTTTGGATACTTTTTTGCGGAAAAAATTGCGTAGCACTCTTGAATACCAAAAAAATGAAATGATGAAAAATGAAAAAAGTATCTGCCATTGCCCGGCATGAGGGCAGGAAAGGTTGTGTGGTTTGGCTTTAATTTATAAGGTATTGAATATAGTTTCACTAATACTTTATATTGTAACATAAGTTTTAATGAATAAAAAATTAATTAAAATAGCAGTAGTTGGACCAGAATCTACCGGAAAATCTACCATATCTGCAGCTTTAGCTAAACATTACAAAACAGTTTGGGTTCCAGAATATGCTCGTTACTATTGTGAAGGCCTAACCGCCGATTGTACTTTACAAGATGAGTTAAACATGTTTTACGGACAAATGGCTATAGAGAAATCTATGGAGGTTGTTGCGCAAAATAATTTACTTATTTGCGATACTACATTTTTAACCGTAAAAATTTGGAGCGATTACCAATTGGGAGAAACTCCGCAGCCAGTATTAGACAAGCTAAAATCTCATTATTATGATTTTTATGTGTTGCTTAAAAACGATATTCCGTGGCAAGAAGACCCTTTAAGAGATTTTAAAGACATGGGAGATTATTTTATGAATATTTGGCGCAAAGAGTTAAAAGCTTTAAATGCAGTTTATACAGAAGTTGGCGGTGTAAACAACAGAATTGAAAACGCTATTGAAGCAATTGATGCATTTTTAGATAAAAACTATTGACATTTTACTTTTATTAAGTAAATTTCGTGAAACACTTTAAAATTTTAATTAAACACTCAGAATTTAAAAGCAAAATTAATTTATTCAATTAAATAATTATCTTATCACGCTAAAAAATCAAACTATTAACAAAATCACAAAATTATATTAAATTAAACTTATGAGAATTAATTATTTAGCCTCTGCAGCTGCTATTGCATTAACAATTGCTGCCTGTAGCCCAAAAATAAGTACAGATACCGCAAATAACACTAAATCAGCAACTATTCCAATAGATAGTAATGTGGTAATTGGTACTTTGCCAAATGGTTTAACCTATTACATCAGAAAAAATGTAGAACCAAAAAACAGGGCCGAGCTTTATTTGGTAAACAAAATTGGTTCTATTGTAGAAAATGACGACCAAAGAGGTTTAGCCCATTTTACAGAACACATGGCTTTTAACGGTACACGTGATTTCCCTAAAAACGAATTAATAAGTTATTTACAAAAAGCAGGTGTTCGTTTTGGTGCCGATTTGAATGCATACACTGGTTTTAACCAAACTGTTTACCAATTGCCATTACCAACAGATAGTGTTGCTGTTTTTGAAAAAGGTTTCGATATATTATCAAATTGGGCAGGCTTGGTTAGCTTTGATGATAATGAAATTGACCAAGAGCGTGGTGTAATTGTAGAAGAAGACCGCCAAAGAGGGAAAAATGCGCAAGAGCGTATGAGCAAGCAATTATTACCTTTTTTATTGGCAAACTCAAGATATGCGGATAGGCTTCCCATTGGGAATTTAGAGGTGCTTAATACCTTTAAATATGAAACTATCAAACAGTTTTATAAAGATTGGTATCGCCCAAATTTACAAGCAGTTATTGCTGTTGGCGATTTTGATGTAGCAAAAGTAGTGCAATTAATTAAAGACAATTTTTCTGAACTTAAAAATCCAACAAACCAAAGAGCTAGAGAAGAATATAGCATTCCGGATAATGCAGAACCGTTAGTTAAAATTGTAACAGACCCAGAGTTTCCATACAATATTGCAACAGTTACTTACAAACATGCGGAAGTAATTGAAAAGGACGAAGCGCAATTAAAAACTAAAATTTTAACCAGCTTAATTAACAGTATGTTGGGCGCAAGGTTAACAGAAATTGTACAAAAAGGAAATGCTCCGTTTGTTTTTGCACAAAGTAGTTATGGTGCTTTTCAAGGTGGTTTAGTTAATTTAGATGCTTTTAACAGTATGGCAGTTTCTAAAGATGCTAAAGGTTTAGAGGCGGCCTTAAAAGCAGTACTTGCAGAAAACATACGCATGAAGAAATTTGGTTTTACCACAACCGAATTAGAAAGAGCGAAAACCAATTTACAAACCGGTATTGACAAACAATTTAAAGAAAAAGATAAAACAAAATCTGCTGCTTTTGTACAGCAATATGTAGAAAGCTTTTTAAAAGGGCAGCCAATACCAAGTATAGATTATATTCATGATTTTTATACCAAAAGCTTAACAAGCATTTCTGTAGCTGAAATTAATGCATTAGCAGCAACTTTTGTAACCGAAAACAATTTAATTGCAATTGTACAGGCACCAGAAAAAGAGAAAGAAAACCTACCTACAGAGGCTACTTTATTAACTTGGGTAAAAAGTGCTGGTCAAGACGTACAAGCTTATGTTGATAATACAGTTAACAAACCTTTAATGGAGAAAAAGCCAAGCGCTGGTACTGTTGCTAGCGAGAAAAAAGTAGATGAAATTGGTGTTACAGAACTTACTTTATCTAACGGAATAAAAGTAATTTTAAAACCAACAGATTTTAAAAATGATCAAATTATTTTTAGCGCAACAAGTAAAGGTGGTACTTCTTTAGCTTCAGAAGCCGATTTCCGTTCAGCAGAAATGGCAGACGGATTAATAACTTCTTCTGGAATTGGAGAATTTGACGAATCGCAATTAGGCAAATTACTCACAGGTAAAGTAGCCAGGGTAAACCCATACATTAGTACTTATAGCGAAGGTTTAAGCGGAAGCTCTAGTCCTAAAGATTTAGAAACAGCTTTACAATTAACTCATTTGTATTTTACAGCGCCACGTAAAGACCCAAGTGTTTTAAAAACACAGCTAGAAAGCATGAAAACTGTTTTAAGTAACCGTTTAACGCAGCCTACAGCAGTTTTTCAAGATACAGCAAGCGCTGTTTTAAATAGCTACAAAAAAAGAGCACAACAAATTACTATACCAGAGTTAGATCAAATAAATTTAGACAAAGCAATGGCGTTTTATAAAGAGCGCTTTGCTAACGCGGCCGATTTTACTTTCACTTTTGTAGGCAACTTTAAAGTGGAAGAAATTAAACCTTTATTGGCTACTTATTTAGCAAGTTTACCTGCTACAGCTGCAAAAGAAAACTTTAAAGATTTAGGTTTAGAGCCCATTAAAGGCGATGTTACCAAAAAAGTTTATAAAGGTTTAGAAGACAAAGCAAATGTAACTTTGGTTTACCACGGTAATTACAACTATTCTAACAAAGAAAACCTACAGCTAGATGCTTTAAAAGCTATTTTAGAAATTAAAATTTTAGAGCGTTTACGTGAAAAAGAAAGTGGTGTTTACAGTCCTGGAGTTGGGCTTAGTTATAATGATGTACCTAAAAACAAATACAGTGTAAGTATTTCTTTTAGCTGCGCAACCGCTAACGTTGATAAATTGATTGCTGCCGCAATTGATGAGGTTAATCAATTACAAAAAAGTGGTGCTACCGCAGATGATTTGCAAAAGTTTAAAGCGGAGGAAAATCGCCAGTTAGAGTTGCAGTTAAGAGAAAACGGATTTTGGTTAGGTTATTTGCAAGATGCTTACACCAGCAACAAAAATCCTAAAGACGTTTTAACTTATTTAACTACTTTAAATCAAGTTACAGCAGCAAGCATTAAAGCTACAGCAATTCAGTACTTAAACGCCAATAACTTTATTAAATTAATATTGTTGCCAGAGAAAAAATAATCCGCTTATCGCTGATGATAAAAAGCCTTAGTTTGCAATTAGTAAACTAGGGCTTTTTTGTTTTTCTTGCGACGGTTGTTATTACCGTGTACCATACTATATCAAACAAATGGTTTGGTGATAACACCAACTACAAGTTTAAATTTATAAATCAGCCAAAACCATTTCTTTAATTTTCACAGCTTTTTCAAAATGATCAAGTTGGTGTTTCATAATCCACCATTCGGCAACAGCCATTAATAAAACCGGATTATCATTTTTATTGGCAAAAAAAGCATAAAAAGAAAGACCAACACTTTCTCCTTTTGTGGCTATTTTATGGTTACAAACTTTAATTATTTTTTGTTTGATAACATCATTCATATTTTTAATTTATTATTTTAAGCTGTAAAATTTTTGTTTTATTTTGAATTACATTTTTGTAAAATCTCCATAAATTTAAATACCATTAATAACAAGTTCAAGATAAAAAAGCATGTTCACAATAACACAAATTAAAGACGCACATAGTAAAGTTAGATCAGGGGCAGATTTTCCTGCGTACATACAAGACCTTAAAAAATTGGGTATTGCTAATTATACAGCTTTTGTTAGTGATGGACATACAGATTATTATGGTAAAGATGATTTTAAAGTTTCGTCACCAGCAATTTATAGTTTATTAACAATATTGGATGAAGCTAATTCAACAGCGTTTAAAACTGATTTAATAACCCACCAAAACGGAAAAACAGATTATCCAACCTTTTGTAAGGATTGTGCAAATGCAGGTATTGAAAAATGGATTGTTTGTACGGAAAAAATGAACTGTACTTATTACGATACTTTAGGGAATGAAATTTTAAAAGAGGAAATACCTGAGTAAATCTCCAAAATAAATTTCATAATTATTTTTCTTATTTTACCTTTAATTCTTAATTTAAAAACCCTATGAAAACACTTTTATTTATGTTAATGGCATTTAGTTTTTTAGATGCTTTTAATCAAACTACTATTTCAACAGATACTATTGAAGTTAAAAAAGGATTTGGAACCGTTTTTAAACAAAACGGAAAACCTTTAACGCCAAAGCAACTATTAAACATTACAGAAGCTAACCCAGAAGCTTATCAGCAGATGCAAATAGCAAAACGTAATTATGCGCCAGCAACAATTTTTGGAAGCATTGGCGGATTTTTAGTTGGTTACCCTTTAGGTAGCGCAATTGGTGGCGGAAAACCGAATTGGACTTTAGCCGGAATTGGAGCAGGCTTAATTGGTTTGTCTATTCCATTTTCATCCGCTTACACAAAGCACACCAAAAATGCTGTAGAAACTTATAATAATGGCTTACAAAAAACTGGTTTTAAGCCCAAAGTAAACTTTAATATTGGTATCGCCGGCAATGGTGTAGGGTTAAAAATGGTGTTTTAAATTATTTTTAATTAACCAGGTATTCCTTTTTCTCTGATAAAATAGTTGCTTCTTTATTATTCTGTTTCATTAAAGTAAAAGCCATTGCAACCCCAATTAAGGCCATTACAACGCCTACGATTTCTGGCGAAGTATAGCCATAACCTAAAGCTATAGGAATACCACCAAAAAAGGCACCTAATGCATTGCCTACATTAAAAGCCGCTTGTGTAGCAGCAGCTCCTAACATTTCAGCCTCACGGGCAGTCTTAATCATTAAAATCTGGATAGGAGCGCCAACCGCTAAAGACAGTCCGCCGGCAATAAAAGTCATTATTAAAGATATTGCTTTAATTTCTGCAGTAAAAAAGATAATTAATAAAGCACTTGCCATGCATAATAATAAAATTAAACAAGCTTTAATTGGAGAAATTTTATCTGCCAGTTTACCACCAAATATATTTCCTACTACCATTCCTAAACCTGCTAAAACCATAATATATGGCACTGTATCAGCAGCAAAACCACCAACTTCTGTCATAAGCGGTGCAATGTAGCTTATCCAAGCAAACAAACCCCCTGTACCAATTGCGGTTATTCCCAGTATCATCCAAGCTTCTTTCTTTTTAAAAAAACTTAGTTCAGATTTTATATCTCCGCTACGCTTAACAGGTAAAGCAGGCAACCAAAAACGAATAGCTACAAGTGTAATTAAACCAATAATAGCAATTAAAGCAAAAGTGTATCGCCACGAGTAATGATGCCCAATGTAAGTCCCTATTGGAACGGTTAATAAGTTAGCAATTGTTAACCCACCAAGCACAACAGAAATAGCCTGTGCTTCTTTTCCTTTATCTGCTAAACGACTAGCAACAACTGAAGCTACTCCAAAAAAAGCGCCATGTGGTAAGCCAGAAAGTAGGCGAGTAATTAATAAAGTTGTATTGTCTGGTGCAAAAGCAGAAAACGCATTAAAAACTGTAAAAACAGCCATTAAAGCCATTAATATTTTTTTTGGCTCAAAATTAGCAGCTGAAGCCACTAAAATAGGAGCACCTATAACTACACCTAATGCGTATGAAGATATTAAATGCCCAGCTACCGGTATGCTGATATCAAAATCTTTAGCGATATCGGGCAATAAGCCCATCATTACAAATTCTGTTGTACCTATACCCAAACCGCCTAAACCAAGCGCTATTAAACTCTTTTTCAAAATCTCTAAATTTTATTTTGTATAAAATCCTACAGAGTAACTTGGATTTTTTAATTGGATAAGGCAACAAGATTGCGCTTTTTTAACAAAAGTACTGCTTTTAATGTGGTTGCAAATAATATTGGCTGGCTTTTAATTTTTTATGAGTTAAAAATGATATGACTTTGCTGAATTAAAATTACAAATTAGAATAGGAGTAAAATTTATTCTATTGCTTCTAAACTATCCCAACTTTCTTTTCGGTATTGCACAAAGCATTGCCAGGCAGCAATAGTCATTAAAGCAGCAAATATCCAAATGGCTGTTTCCCATTCTGCCGCCCAATAATGTATAAAACCTAAAACAGCAGGTATTATCATCAAAAACATACCAATAAACATTTTTCCGCCTTTTTTAACATTAACAGGTTGCGAAAACGGTAAACCTTTAACCTGAAATAAGGCAATGAGTAAAGCATAAATTACGCTCACCATAAAAACCAAAATCAAATCGTTAAAAACTTTAATGCCCCAAAAACTGATACTAAAAATACCTACTGCTAAAAAATACGGTAAAAAATATTTTACTATAACAGCTTTAAACATACCGCCTAAAACTTGTCCGGGGTGGTGTAACGGAGTGCTAAAATATACCCATGCTGCTTTATGTTTCTCTGTTATGCTTACATGTTGCAATACAGAAGTTAGCACAAAACTTGTAAGGTAAAGTAGCAAAATGTACATATTGCCTTCTCGCATATTTTCCCAATTTTGTGCAATGCTTCCCTTCTTATTCATAAAACCGAAATAAAAAAAGTAAACTGGTACGTAAGCAAAAGCCGGATAAACCTTTACTTTAAAATCTCGGTAACGAGATGTAAGCAACCATGTAATTTTAAAACCAGCGTTTTCTATTGGTTTTGGCGCTAATACCTTAGCAATCTTATTTAAAAAGTTGTTATTGTTTAGTTTAGTATCTGTTTGATCTTCATTACCGCTACCGCTAATGGAAGAAAGCTTTTGGTTAAACCCTGGCGCCAATATTTTAACCACCAAATACATGGCTATAAAAGGACTAACTAAAGCTAAACTTGCATAAACTACAAGAATTAAATCTGCCGATTTTGGGTTTACAGCCAATTCATTTAAAGCAGCAATCCAAACGGATGGTACAATTGCCAATGTTTTAATACTTTTAATTTCAAAACTGTTAAGCGTACTAGCACTTATTAATTTAGGAAGGGTATAATATGCAGCAAAAATGCCAACAGATAATATGATTTGAAAATAGGAAATAAAGTCTTTAAACCTTTGCGGACTGGTTATTTTTAAAACAATTAAATAGGTAATATTAACTAAAAATATACTTAACAGGGTAGCTATAAATACCTGTAAAATAAACAGTAAACCCAATAACGGGCCTTCCCAAATAGAAATATATACCAAGCCGGGTAAAGCCAAGGCAAATGCCATTTTTGATGTATGTGTAGCAATGTGCAAAATACGAGCAACTGTAAATGTAATATCAGATACTGGACGAGGTAATATGATGTAATTATCTCTAACATCAATTAAAACGCTGGTAAAATCAGAAATAAGCGTAACAGCCAACATCACCATAAAGGCCGAAAAAAATATAGTTTGGCCAACTAATGGTTTTTTAATTACGATTAGCATCACCATTAAAAAAACACCCATAATAAGCAGCACCAACATGGTTAGCCAACTGGCATTATTTGTTTCTTTCTTCTTTTTTTGGCTGTGACTGTAAACATTCGGTCTTCTGTCATCCATTAGCATTTTAGTGCTTAAGATAATACGAAGTTGAGTAACATCTACACCAAAACGGGCATAAATGCTTTTAAAAAGCATTACAAAATTTAAAACAAATTTGTTTAGCATGGCTTAATTTAAGGCGTTTAAAACATCGTTGGCTTCTTTATTACTTTCCTCTTTGCCGGTAAGTTTTGCAAAAATGTTTTCTAAGGTTTGGTTTCCACCGGCTTTTAATTCTTCAAAAGAACCGTCGGCAATAATTTCACCGTTGTTAATCAATAGTATCCTGTCCGCTACTTTTTCTACCACATCCATCATGTGCGAGCAATAGAAAATTGTTTTGCCTTCTTTGGCCAACAAAGCAATTAACTCTTTCACCATAATTACGGCGTTAGCATCTAAACCAGATAAAGGCTCATCTAAAATTAAAATCTTAGGATTGTGTAAAATGCCCGATATCAGTAAAACCTTTTGGCGCATTCCTTTAGAAAAAGTGTCCATTCTTTGATTTGCGTTTGTTCCAATACCAAAAGCTGTCAATAATTTTTGGGCTCTGGTAGCAATTTGGTCTTCATCCATTCCATAAAGTTTGCCTATAAAATCTAAATACTCTAACGGAGTAAGCACATCATATATCTCAGCGTTTTCTGGTACGTAACCTATTTGGCTTTTTATAGCTGTTATGTCATCCTTAATTCTTTTGCCTTCTACCGTAACTTCTCCTTCAAAATCGCTAATTAAACCTGTTAAAATTTTAACCGTGGTAGATTTTCCAGCTCCGTTAGGCCCAATATAGCCTATAACTTGTCCGGGGTAAATTTCTAAATTGATACCTTTTAAAACTTGTTTATCGCCATAGCTTTTTTTAAGGTTGCTGATGCTGATGATTGGTGTTAGGGTAATTTCCATATTGATGTTTTAGAGCTTAAAAATAGGATTTTGTTACGGTTTATAACGTGGCCTTTTCTTTATTTGTCTATAGTTGTTTAGGTAAACAATTGATTCAACAAAAAACTTACACTCAACTAAAAATCTAACATTTGTTTTAAGGATTTATATCGAGCTTTATGAAATTTTGTTGAAAAAACGTAAATTAAACCTAAAGTAGCGGATTTTTAGTTTAGAAAATTTAATTTTATAGCTATGAGTAAAACCACTTACCAAGCCGCAAATACCGCTTCACCAATTATAGAAGCTCATTTTAATAATTTAATAGGCTTGGCAAGTGCAAAAGGCGAGTTGGGTTTAGCTGATGCGCCAAATCAAAAAATTATTTCAGAAATTATAAACGCTGCTTTTTGGGCAAGTTTAAGAAAAGAAGAAGGTAAATCTCCAAAAATATCCATCGCTTTTTTAGCTCCAGAACAGGCAGAACAACCTTTAGTTTTTGGGGTAAAATTTCCTTTGAATGCGGCAAATTTAACTAAAATTGCTCCAGGAATTGAAAGAGCAGGTATTCATTTAGGTGTTTGGGAAGAGAACGGCTTTCTATATATTTGGGGTACAACCTTAAAAATTCCTAATTTTTGTTTTGTTTTAGATGTTTCTGAGCCTGGCTTAATTGTGGTTAAACACCGCCGTTTACATGGTTTTGGAAAATATACCAATGTTGCCGTTTTAAAAGGTGATGAGATAAAAGTGATTGATAAAGATTGTGGGACTCTAAAAGAATGCCCGCCAATTGTAACCGCTTTATTAGACATTGATGCGCCTTGCACTTTTAATAATGGCGTAAATGTTTTTATACAGTTGGCGGTATCTATGCGAGCGCACCAACATGGTGGTATTTTATTAGTTGTACCACCAAACTCTTCTGATTGGAAACGCTCAATTGTACACCCTTTGCAATATCCCTTGCACCCAAGTTTTGATTCATTGGCAACCTTATTAAATACCAATCATACAGAATATGGCGAAGTTTTATGGCAAGCAGCTTTGCGTAATGAAGTAGAAAATATTGCTGGCTTAACTGCAATTGATGGCGCAACGGTAGTTAGCAGAGACCATCATTTACATACTTTTGGGGCAAAAATAGTAAGAAGCAGCCACAGTACTACAGTTGAACAAGTTTTGTATATAGAACCAATTATTAATGGCGAAGAAGTGCGTAAATACATTGGAGAAATTGGAGGTACAAGGCATTTATCAGCCGCACAATTTGTTCACGACCAGCATGATGCTGTTGCTTTAGTTGCTTCACAAGATGGACATTTCACCGTTTTTTCTTGGTCTTTGGCACAAGAAATGGTGCAAGCTTACCGAATTGATACTTTGCTGATTTAAGGTTTTACGGATAATAAACCAGCCAAATGCTTTGCAAAATCAGCATTAATCATATCATGGTTTTCATCTATAATTAACTGTTTTGCATTATTTATTTGTGGGATAATAATTTTACCAATTTTAGCTGGAAAACTTCCATCGCGTTTACCGAAAATAAAAACACTGGGTATTTGGTGTTGGTTAAGTTGCTGAATAAATTTTGAAACATCTAACTTTAAAAAACGCAAATAACTGGCACAAGCAAAAAAGCTAAATCTAAGTTCTGGAGTGGCTATTTCTCTATATAAAATCTCGTAAGCTTTTTGGTCAATTACCTTTATTCTTTTTAAAAGCGATAATAACCCTAACATTCCATTATCGCTTAATGCCAAGCGTTCTAAAAGTTTGTTCCCAATTTTATTGGCACTAAAAAAAGTAACTAATCTCCCAGGTTTAAGGCTTGATGGCGCTGCTAATATAATTTCGTTTATCCTTTCGGGGATTTCTTCTGCTAATGTACAAGCATAAAAACTACCCATAGAATAGGCTATAACAGAAAAATCTTGAATGCTTTTGTGCGCACAAAAATCAATAAAAAGCTGACTTAATTCTTTTTTAGAAATTCCTTTTTTAACCGTTTCTACAGTTTGATTAATCAATTTTGTCTCTTTATGAAAAAATAAATCGAACCCGTAAAAGGTATATTGGTTGCCTAATGTAGCTTCTAAATATCTAAACTGTTTGCCATGCATGCCATAACCATGAAAACAAAGCATTGCTTCTGGGCCACTACCAAATTGGTAATAGTGCATTTTTACAAGCTGGTTTTCAAAATAGTGATTGGTCATTGATTTGGTTTACTTAAAAATTCGTCTATCAAAAGGAAATTTTTCAATAGTTGAAATTTCTATTTTTTTAAAATCTGGATGATGTGGATTTATTAAAAAGTTAAAATCGCCTTTAGTTACCACTGATGGTATTTTGGCAATACAATACTTGTTTTCCAAAACAAAGTTATCTCCAAATTTTTGCGTGGCCGATGGATGCGGAAAGTTATTCCAGTTGTAAGGTAAATCTTTTTCTAGTATTTCTTTAACCAATAAATCATCAGGAACAGCGATGGTAACCATCATATAATCACTTGGCAAAGTTGCTAAAGTAAAATGCACCGCAACTTCTGCCATAGCCAGAGACCTATTCCCGGCAGTGTAAATAAGCTCTATCCCAATAGAATTCCATCTTCCACCTTTTATTGCTGCTCCAGCTCCAGATAGTGAATCAGCGTATCTTTCTCTCGAAAGCCTGTAAACCTCCATTTAAACTAAAATGCCGTAGTTAATTCTGGTTAATTCTGTAATTACTAACTCTTTGCCATAAGAATCTTTTAAAAGCTCTTTTGGCTTTAAACTACCCAAAGCAAAACAAGGTGTATTTAACCATAGTTTTAACTTTTCCATGTCTTCAAAAACATCTAAACCTAATTGCGTAACTTCAGAAAGTTCAATTATTTTTTCTGAGTGGCTTGATTTAAAATGATGAGAAGCGGCAGTTTTATAACGTTGTAAAGATTTTGTAGAAATATCTAAAAACCCTGCCCAATCTAACTCAGAAAAAGGAGCTTGTTCTTGTATTACATCAAAAAGAGAATACGGTATGCCAGCCCTAATAGCAGCTATAACCATCATTTTATCATCCAAAAAATTTGAATAACTGATATGATTTGTTGGTTTTGATTCATAATAGGCTACCTCTGGCTCATTTAAAAAAGAAGTAATTTCTTGATCGAGTTTGTATGCTATACTTTTTGAATTTTCCATAACTAATTTAGACTTATGTCTATAAAAATAAGACATTTGTTTGTGATATGCAAATTTCATAAAAAATATTATTACATCACCTATAAATTCATCTCACAAGCAATTAAAGTAGTTCTTTATGATATAGATTTTTAGCATTAAGCTTTGTGCATTTTGCCTTAAGTTATTCTATAATGATTTTAGTACATTATTTTTTAACAATTGCAGCTGCCCAAACATAATCACCATCATGGCTAATGCTTAAACTAATGTTAAGATTTTGGTATAATTCTGGTAAAACTGGACTTGGTATTCCACCAATTTTAGAACGTAAAATTTCTATTTTTTTAAATGAAATAGGTTTAGGATTAAGCTGTTTGATGGCTTTATAAACTGCTTCTTTTGCAGCCCAAGTTGATGCGTAGTGCAGCAAATTTTCTTCAAACTGCTCGCAGTAGTCAATTTCTTTTTGTGTATAAACTTTTTTCTGAAATAGTGGGTTGTAAGATGCCATAAAGTTGGATAAAAAAACAACATCGTTACCAATGGCAAAATCTTGTTGGTTTGCTATTTCTTTAATCAAATTTTCCAACTTAAATTTCTTCAATAGCAACGCCCATAATGTTAAAACCGCCATCAACAAAATGAATGTTTCCGGTTACTTTTTTAGATAAATCTGAGAAGTAATATAAAGCAGCGTCGGCAACATCGGTAGCAGCAATATTACCTAATGGAGCAGTAACTTTACCCATTTTACGTAATCTTCTAACGCCATTTATACCACCTGCAGAAGTACTCATTACCAAACCTGCTGATATTGCATTTACCCTAACCCCACTTATTCTGAAATAACTGGCTAAGTACAACATGATATTTTCTAATGCTGCTTTATTAATTGCCATACCCGCATAACCAGGAAAAACCCTTTGAGATGCGTTATAAGTTAAGGTTAAAACAGAAGCATTTTTAGCCATTAATGGTTCGGCAACGCGGCAAATTCTTAACAAAGAATAAGCGCTAATATTAAAAGCATCCATTAATTCTTCAAACGGTATATCAATGTAAGATGGTGCAGGCGCATCAATACCGGGTAAAGTATAGCACATTACATTTTGGCTACCAAAAGCCACGCCATGCAAAATATAATCTATTGGCCCTAAACCTTGATAAATAGCGGTTAAAAAGCTTTTAATTTCTTCTTCATTACGGACATCAACATTGGCAGCATAAGTACTATCAATGCCGTTTTGCTGCATTAAATAAAGTACGTCTTCTTTGGTATCTTCTACGTAATTTAAAACAACTTTACAACCAGATTGGTGCAATTTAAGCGCAACTTGAAAACCTATAGAACTATCGTTACGAACACCAAAAACTACAGCTATTTTATTTTGATTATTTATCATGAATGATCTTTTGATATTAAAATAGCACTATTTGTACCACCAAAACCATAGTTTAAACAGGTGATGCTATTAATTTCTTTATCGATAGTTTGTTGTGGCATTAAATCTCTGTAAGCAGCTAAAGGTTCTTTGGGGCCTAACCAAGTTTCCTTAGTCTGAAAAGCTTCTTGGTTTTCATTCAAATGATCAGAATTTAAGCAAGGCAATACTTTCTGTTTCTGAAGCATCAACACCGCAGCAATAAATTCAACAGCACCAGCCGCACCTAACATGTGCCCAAACTGAGATTTTGGGGCAGAAATACTATAATCTTTTACACCTAAAGCATCAACCACACTTAATAATTCAATAGCATCGCCAGCAGGGGTGGAAGTTCCATGTACTTTTACTACATCAGGTTTTATATTGGTATCAGCTAATAAGCCTTTCCAAAGTCTTTGTTGGCCAGCAAATGATGGGTAAAACATATCGCCATCACCATCAGAATTATTGAAATAACTATCAATAACTGATAAAATATTTGCACCACGGGCTTTTGCCATTTCGTATTCTTCTAAGCATACAATACCCGCCCCAAAAGAACAAACAAAACCATTTCGGTCTTTATCAAAAGGGCGAGAACTTTGCTCGGGTGTAAAACCACGACTTAATACTTGCATGGCATCAAAACCTATAAAAGTTTCTAATGAAGTACCTTCAACACCGCCAGCTACTGCTCTGTCTTGCATACCGTATTTAATTAAGCGGTAAGCATAGCCAATATTGCCCAAACCAGTTGCGCAAGCAGAACCGATAGATTCACAAACACCGCGGTTTTTTATTAAACAAGAAACATTTGCAGCATCGCGGTAAACCATAGATCTATCTACGGTATGAGAACCTGCTAAGCGAGATTTTTTACCTAATTCAAAAAAAGCATGCCAAGCATGACGTTGGATTACATGACCGCCACCACCAGAACCAACTACAACACCAGTACCTTCAGATTGTGTTTCTTGAGTAGTCCAGCCTGCCATTTTAATAGCATCAAGCGAACCTAACATTGCCCAAACACTACCCATATCTGCAGTAGATAAATTTATTTCTGGAATACGTTTGAGTAAATCGCTGTAAACTTCTGGGTAGGTATCAGAAAGCGGAGAATAAATGGCTTCTAAATTCATTTCGGCTTCGGTAATAAAACCCGAAACTGTAGAACGTATTTGCTTACCACGAGCAACGGCAACATCCCATTCTCTAATTAAACTTTGATTTGTAAAAAGTTTATCAGAGAAATCATTTAAACTAGAGCATGTTGGGAAAGCCCCCCCCATGCCTACTACCGCTACTTTTCTTCCCCCTAATTCCATGTTAACCTCTTTCTTTGGTGCGTAAAATTAAATCAACAATATCTTTAACTGTTGATCCTAATCCGTCAATATCATCATCTTCAAACTCGATATCAAATTTTTGTTCTGCTTTGGCAGCAATATTTATTAGCTCTGTAGAAGGTGTTTTTAAATCTGTTAAAAAATCAGTCTCTTCTGTAATATCAGCTAACTTATCATGGTCAATGGTTCTAACAGTTTTTAAAATTTCTACAATACCGTCAATTATTTCTTGTCTTTCCATTTTGTTTTATTGTGTAAATATGTCTTTTTTTAAAGCCCTTCCAGTAATGTCAAAAAGTTCTGCCACTAATTTAAAATCATCACTTAGCTGATAATTGTTTAATTTTTCTTCGTTAAAATCACTAAAATAAGCATCTAAATCTAAACCTTTAGGTGCTTTATATATTCTACCATCAGCAACCATTTGCCTAAATTTGTAAAACTTTATTTTACCTAAGCTTATAAATGTTTCTCCTTCTGATAAATAATTGTGAAAATAAACATTTCCAACGCTAATAAAAGCTGGTACAAATTTATCTTTTAAATCTTCGGGTACACACTTTTGTTTTTGGCATTCTAAAAAAGTAGCGCAAGATACAATGGTTGCTTGTGCAAATGCTTCAATTTGGTCAACCCCTCTAAAAATTCCAAAATGGTCATTTACATCAAAAGCATTTGGGGTATAACTGGCAACTATTCCAACTTTGGGGTCATGCCAATGGTATTTATCTAACAATTTTTTTGTTGGCCCATGCAAAAGCATATCTTTTGGTAAAGTGCCTATTAAATTTTCCATTAAAAAAGTCCTCCGTTAATGTCAATATTACTTCCGTTTATGTAAGAAGCTTTGTCTGAAAGTAAAAAGGCTACGGTTTCTGCTACTTCATTGGCTTGACCAAATCTTTGGGCGGGTATCATTTTAAGGTATTTTTCTTTCTCCGTTTCCGGGATGGCGTCCGTCATAGGGGTTTGTATAAAACCAGGTGAAATACTTAAAACCCTTATTTGATGATCGGGATACACTGCTCCGGCTTCTTTAGCTAAGGATTTGGAAAAAGCAATAAGTCCAGCTTTTGTTGCCGCATAAACAGATTGAAAGGCATTACCCATTTCTGCAACGCAAGAACTTACATTAATAATCACTCCTTTACCTTTTAAGCCAAAAAGCTTAATTACTGTTTTTGAGATGATGATAGGCGCTTTTAAATTTACAGCCATCATGATGTCTATATCTCTTTCTGGCTGGAAAGTTAGAGGTTTATCTATAGAAATACCAGCATTATTAATTACTGCATACAAATCATCGCCATGTTGGGCTTTTAGTTGTTTACAAAATTCTTTTAATTCATCAGCGTTTGATAAATCGGCAGCTAAAACAAAGTTTCCTTCCCCTATATCTGTAATATTCTCTGCTTTTGATGCATGTAAAATTAAACAGTAATCAGCGTTTAAGCGCTTAGCCATTGCCAAACCTAAACCTTTACTTGCTCCGGTGATTAAAACTTTTGGTTTACTCACAAATATTTTCTTTATCGTATAAACTTATAATATTTCAAAAATATAAAATATACTATAGAAATTGAGGTTTGGCTAATTATTAATTGTGGGTAGTTAAAATTTGCTTATATAATTGATTACTATGATAATTAATGCTAATTAGTAATTTAGAGTCTCCAAATTCATCCTAATTGTAAAGTTGCAATCATAGTTGTTTTCAATTCATCGGTAAAAAAACACCATTCATCTTAGTATTTTGCCACTAGTCGGGTTTTAAATAAAATTTAACCTATGTTTAATTACCTTAAGGGTTTACAAATGATATTAAAATGAAAGATTTATTTAAGTGTTTTTTAAATGGACTAAAATTAGGGATAGTTGTTGCTTTTGTACTCACAGTATTTTATTTGGTTTCTGCCAAAACCGTTCAATGGAGTTATATTGGGGTTACTCTTATGTTTAGCGTTACAATTGCCACCTTTATTTCTTTTTTAATTAAAATGGTTGATAATTACAGGGCTAAATACCAACCTAAAAACTTTTATATGATTTGGGCATTGTACTATTTAGCGGCTCTAATAGGGATGTCTGTAGCCAGCGAAATATGTTTATTCATATTAAATATTTTTATCTTACACATTGATTACAATCTATTTGCCGATCCAAAACAATTGTTAATTAACTTAATAATTTCTTTAATTGTAACTACTATTGTGGGTGTTTACCAAAGTCAGCGGACTAATTTAGAAATAAGATTGAAAGAAAAAGAGCTTGATATTGTTAAGCTAAATCAGATGAAAACGTTAGCAGAATTACAAACTTTACAGTCGAAAATAAATCCTCACTTTTTGTACAACTCTTTAAACTCCATAGCTAGTTTAATACACATTGATGCAGATAAAGCCGAAGAAATGACACTCAAACTTTCTAAATTATTTAGATATAGCATCAATACACAAAATGAAAATTTCACATCAGTAAAAGAAGAAGTTGAAATTATTGAAACTTATTTGGATATTGAAAGGGTACGTTTTGGCAATCGTATCCAATTTATTTTAGCCATTGAAGAAGGTGCCTTAAATGAATCTTTACCTCGCTTTATTTTACAGCCTCTAGTAGAAAATGCACTTAAGCATGGTTTAAATGATATGATAGATGGAGGAGAGTTAAAGTTAACGGTTGAAAAATTAGATGGTGAATTGACATTAACTGTAGCAGATAATGGAAAACCTTTTCCTACAGAGTTAAACTCGGGCTATGGTTTGCAAAGCACTTATGAAAAATTACAACTTTTGTATGGCGATAAATACAGCCTGCAAATTACAAATTCACCAGAAAAACAAATCAAAATTACCATACCAAAGTTATGATAGAAAAAATTTCATGTATAATAATAGACGATGAAGAGTTAGCCCGTAAACGTCTTATTAGGTTATTACAACCTTATCCTTTTATAGAAATTATAGCACAAGCAGATAACGGACAGGAAGGTTTAAAATTAGTAGATTTGCACCAGCCCGATTTGATATTCTTAGATATTGAAATGCCGGTGATGAATGGCTTTGAAATGCTATCTAAAGTAAAGAAACAACCGAAAGTTATTTTTACAACAGCCTATGATCAATATGCTATAAAAGCTTTTGAAGAAAATTCAGTAGATTATTTATTGAAACCTATAGAGAAAGAGCGTTTAGAAAAAAGTATAGGAAAATTAAAGCGAACTCAACAGCATGTTGCTTTACCTATACAAGATTTACTAAACCAGTTAAAACCTAAAAAGGAAATTAAAACTTTAACAGTTAAAATTGGCGATAAAATCTTACTCATTCCACTTCATCAAATTGTGGCCATAGAAGCAGAGGATAAGTACGTTTTCTTACTTACCGAAGATGGTAACAAGCATTTAACGGATTTTACACTCACTGGTTTAGAAGAGAAACTACCTGATGTTTTTTGCA
Organism: Pedobacter alpinus; assembly: GCF_042684645.1. Lineage (NCBI taxonomy): Bacteria > Pseudomonadati > Bacteroidota > Sphingobacteriia > Sphingobacteriales > Sphingobacteriaceae > Pedobacter > Pedobacter alpinus. Next base: position 94,748 of record NZ_JBHULV010000024.1, on the reverse strand, counting down.
GGATACATAGAAGCATTATCATTAATACCGATAAAATTAAAGAAATTAGGAAGAGTTTTAATGGTGCTTTGGTATTTGTGATGAGTAATTTATTACAAAGCAAATTTGCAAGTAGCCGAAGTAATTCTGAGGCTTTAAGAGAAAGGTTTGATATTTGATAAAGCTTAAATTAGCAGTTCTAAAAAATGCAATAAAAAAAGGAGCTCTATTTATACCAAATAAGGCTCCTTTTTAAGTTTCGGATAATTTTGAAACCCTATTTACATTGCGCTAATAACTCGGCATTTCTATCTGCTCCCCAATTTGGCATCATCAGGTTTGCTGGTTTAAATGTTTCAAACTTTGCAGCTGCTTCTTCTAATTTTGGTTTTGCAGCATTTTTCCCACCTCCAAACGCTTCTGGAGTATAAAAAGTATTTTGTGCAATGATATAATAAGGACGAGGATTTGCTGGATTTAAGGCTTTTGCTTTTCCTAATAAACCCATAGCATTAGCCATTCCGGTTTGCATACGAGCCATTGGATCTACATAAATTTGCATAAATGCGATGTATCCTTTTAAAGCAAATATTTCACTTTCTGTGGGGTTTAAAGTTTCTGCTTTTTCAATTAACTCTTGTGCTTTGGTTAATACTGCCTCTTTTTCTTCGGGCTTGCTTAGCATGGTATTGTTAATTAACTGACTTAAGGCTGCATAATAATAGGGTAACCATTCTGTTTTTGCTAAAGTTCCAATTTGCTCAAATTTATTTGCAGCTGCTAAATAATCTGCTGGGGCTTTTGCTGCACCAAATTGTTGTAAACTGGTTTGCATGGCAGCCATGTATTTAGCATCTTGTGCGTTTACATTTCCTACTAATAGGATAAATAACATTGCGATTGTTGTTGTGATTCTAGTTTTCATAATTTTTATTTTAGTTAATTAGTTAATTAGTTAATAGTTCATTAGTCATTTGTTCATTAGTATTTGCGTGATGGAGATTTAGTTTATTAGTCATTGGTTCATTAGTGCTTACGTAGGTATTGAAACGGTATCCCTGCATACCGCTGGCAGGTAGTGTAAAGCCCGTTAAAACGCCCAAATAATTTCTCCTTTCAATTTGCTTTTTGCCTTGCGCTTTCAGCTTAATTTTTAATCTTATACCTCCGCTTTCCACCTCTTACCCCACATCTCAATGCTTATAAGTATTATCGCCAATGGTGATGAACATGCCTACAAAAATGTTGCGTAATGCAGGTGGTTGTACGGTTTGGCGCATTTGCCCATCTGTGCTGTAATTGTAACCATACACATTTTTGAAGCCTGGCAAATTGCTTACCGATGTGTAAATGACTGTGTATTTGCCAAATATGCTGGTTAGGTAACTCACGTTTATGCTCAGGTTTTGAAAGGCTTTTGTTTTATCGCCCATAAACTCTGGGTTGTTTGGGTTGTAAAACGGTCGGCCGGAAGCTAAGCTGTAAGTTGCGCCTACATATGAGTTGAGTTTGCTAAAAAACTGTTTGTAAACTATGTTTAAGCTGTGTTTTGCACCAAACTCTGGTGTAGCGGCAGTTGGATAATTTCTAAACTCTCTTTTGGTATCTAGGTAGGAGTAAGAAACCCAATAATCTACCCCACGGAAAGTCTTTTTATCTCTCCAAAACAAATCTATACCTTGTGCATAACCGCTTCCATTATTATTTAAATTGGGTATGCTTTTAACCAAGTTGTTATAATCTTTGTAATAAGCCTCTATACGGAAAGTTTGTCCATCGGCCATTTTTTGGAAATTAGCCATGTAATGCGTGGCCTTCTGAAAGTTTAAGCTTTGGCTTTGCACCAAATATTGATCTTCTGGATTTTGAAAGAACTCGCCATAAGCTAAAGAAATTTGGCTAGACTTGCCTGTTTTATAAGCCAGAGATACTCGGGGGGCAATGTTGTTTGCTTTTAAATAATCAGAATGCTCGGCTCTTAAACCAATTCTTGCTACCAAAGCGTTTGATAAGAAAAAGTCTCCCTCGGCATAAACCGATGTTAAGTTATCGCTATAGTTACGGCTTAAACCATTCCATTCTTCGGTTCTTTTGCTATGCATAAAATCTGCCCCAAATTTGACGGTTGATAATGTGCCTATATATCGTGTAGCAGTGCTTTTTGCTTGAGTCAATTCGTCGCGGCGGCCGTAGTTATTTACTGTTTGCAAACCATTATCTGTATTGCTGCTGGTAGAAATTGCAGTATTTATTTTCCAATTACTGCCTATATAATCTTGGTGACTTACATTAGTGTAAAAGTTTTTATTGATGTTGCTAAAAAAGCTATTGTTTTGTGAGTTTAAATCGGGAGTATTCAAACTCACATTGGCGTTGCTATACTCGGCGTAAGCTTTTAACAATCCTGTTTTAGAAGTTTTAACTTTATAAATGATGGTTCCACCTTCAGATTCTGGTTCGTGTTGCCAATCTACATCTTGTTTAAAAGCTGCAAATGCTGGTTTTAAATTAATATAGCTTGCGCCGATTGTTAAAGCCGAGTTTTTAAATTTGATGGTTTGATCTAGACCTAAACCTACTGTCATGATAGACACATCTGTAGTGGTTTTATCTGGCAAATCTTTACTTTCTAAAATAAGGGCTGATGATAATGCCTGTCCGTAAACCGCGGAGTAACCACCAGCAGAAAACGTTGTTCCTTTAAAAAGAAACGGACTGAAACGACCACGAGAAGCAATATTTGGCAGTTGTGTATTAAATGGATTTTTGATGAGCATTCCATCAAAATAGGTGTTTGCCTCTGCAGCCGAACCGCCTCTAACAAATAAACCGTTTTCGCCGGCAGCTGGTTGTGTGCCTGGTAAAGTTTGCAAGGCTGCATAAACATCGGCTTGTGCTCCTGCTGTTGTGGCTACATCTAAAGAATTTAAAACCACTCCTTTTTTAGAATCGCTAACTTCAAAAGTTCCTGCACTTATTACTACAGCATTTAGCTCGTTCAGCTTTTCTTTTAAAATTAAATTAAGTTGTATGTTTTGATTGGTGATATTAATTTTAACGCTATCTGTTCCGAAACCAATGGCAGAGAAAATAATCCATTGTTCGCCTTGGTCAGAAGTTTTGAAGCTGAATTTGCCAGTACTGTCTGAACTTGTACCATCGTAAGAATTTTTTATAGCAATATTTGCTCCTGCAATTCCTTTAGCTTTTGCATCTTTTACGCTTCCGCTGATAATTGTTTGCGCTTGGCTTACGCCGATGCTGATGAAACTAATTAAGACAAGGATAAGCTTTTTCATGATGCTGTTAATTTTGTTTAACAGTATAAAGATGTGGCTTAAGCGGTTTTTTTTGAAGGGTTTTTAGATGAATGGAGGTTTTGAGAGGATGAGTGGCGGAAATTATGAGGGCAAAAAAAATCCCCACCTTTTTTGGAGGTGGGGAGTATATTATATTTAAAGCTACTAATACTTATTGCTTAACTTTAAAAGTAAATAATCTATCTCTATATTCTCCATTTTGTTTTAAAAAGCTACTTCAATTTCTTGAAGCAGCTTTCTAAAACTTTTTCATTAGAAATTAGTTTACAGTTCCATAAAATGTGGTATAGAATCCCAATGCAAAAGGGAAGGCTGTATTTCCAAAAATGCCTCTGGTATAAATAGTATAAGCTCTACCTTTTATTAATGTGGCAGTTAAAGTTACAGTAGATATAGCTAAATTAGTATTAGAGTTTCTAAATGCATATTTATTGCTTTGACCAGGGTTAGGTATAGATACCCATGGTGAAGCAGTGCCCACAGCAAGAGCTGTTACTAATTTTTCTCCTGTAGCATCTTGTACCATATCAATAGTTGGGCCTCCTGTGTACATATTTATTAACCTAATAAACACCTTTGATGTATCAGTAGCAGGCTTAATATCCTCAAATATTGTGTAATTAGGTATCGTTTTGGTTGTAGTATTATATAAACCATTAGTGAATATAGAATAAAACTTTCCTCCCTCTGGAGTGATAGTTGCATTTAAAACTTCCAAACCTGGATCTGTGGTTGCTGTAGATAAAGTTTTTGCAGTTAAAGTTTGACTACCTACTACTGAAGTGGCATAACCTAAGTCCGGAAATAATCCATTATAAGCAAACCCTCCAATTTCTCTGCCACTAGTAGTATAAGCGGCAGAAAATTTAACACCGTTAATATAGTAATTTATAGTAGGACTACCAGGTGATGCATTTAGGAATTTTAAGTATGAATATTTTGTACTACTTGGCTCTAACTTTTCGTAAGTTGTGTTTTCAACCAATTGACCCTTTTCGCAAGAAGTAAGTAAGCCGAAACCTATTGTAAAAATGTATAATAACTTTTTCATGTCTTTTTGTTTTAATATTTAAACTAAGGTTGTGAAAACCACATTTTATAGGTGTGGTAATCAGAATTTTCACCACCAACTTTTTTAAGAGCTTCTAAATTCCAAATATATTCTGAGTTATACCTAGGACGGTATCTCTGAGCAGGTTTGCCTCCATTATCTGCAAAAAATGTAGTAGGAAAAACAAAGTAACCTAAATAAGGATTGTTTCCTTTTGAATCACCTTCATTATAGTTGTATTTTCTTAAATCGACCCAAGTTTCAACAAATCCATGGCCCCACATTGCAATAAATTTTTGTAACATAATATCTGCTAATGTTAATGTGGCTGCACTTTGTTTTACTGATGCACTTAGCATATATGCATCCCTATTAGCATTTGAGATAACTGGCCCTAGCTTACTCACAAAGTCTATATGACCTAAAATTCCTTTTCGGTAGGCATCATAAGCTAAAGTTAGATTATTGTCTCTAAAAGCAGCCTCTGCTTTAATAAATTGGATTTCAGGATACGTCATAATTGGAATACCTGCCGCATCTTTGAATAAATACTTTATGTTAGCTGCGCCTGCATTATTATTTGCAGTAACTCCCCATGGGTTAGGAATTCTATTGCGCAAAGCATCAGTTCCTGGATCTCCAGTTGCTGGACCAGTACCTCTAAATATTCCATCAGGAGAAGCAGTAATCATATTGTTTCTTCTTGGATCTATAATGGTGTCTGGTAATAAAGATAAAGAACCATTTAAAAGGCCTACTAAAAGTCTTGTTTGTCTAAAAGTCCCTATATTGTTACGCAAAGGACCGAAAAAATTAGCATTACTTGTAGTACTTCCATCATTTGGAACAATAAAGTTATCATCATTACTACTCAAAGCTAAGTCTGCAAATTCAATAACTTTTTTAGGGTCGTAATTAGCTTTATTAATCAATGTATTTGCATTCCTGGCCAATAAACCATAATTAAATTTAATCCATTTTGCATTATTACCTTGGTAAACTAAATCAGAAGGTGCCATTGCTGCGACCGTTCCGTTCCCATCTGTTCTTTTAAAATTTGTAATAGACTCATTAGCCAATCTAACAACTTCTGCATAAACGTCTGGTTGAGGATCATATTCAAAAACGTATCTATTTGGTTCGAATGCTTGTTTTAAAATTATATCGCCATGATAATCTGTAGTAGTTTGCCAGCTCCATGCTCTTAAAGCTTGAGCTAAACCTACAAAATTATACTCTTGCTTTTGAGTAGCATCTTCAATAACTAATCCTAAATTTAATCCTAACCCAAAGTAATTGGTTCTCCAAATTTCACCTGAGGCATCGCTACCTTGTAGCCATCCATGAGTTTCTGCAAAATAGTTAGAAGTATTTCTGCCCCAAAATTGTACTACGTGGCTTAAATATCTTGAATCAAACTGAATGCCTCTTCCCATTTGTGCAAATAAAGGCATTGTTAATGTTTTGCTATTTGGAGTTTGTGGTGTAGCGGGATCCGAGTTTACATCGAAAAACTCTTTACTACAACCAGCCAAAAATATTCCAAATAATGCTGTAAATAATATATATCTTCTTTTCATAACCTTATTTTTTAAAAGCCAATTCTTACTCCAAAATTATAACCTCTTGGTAAACCAACCGATCCGTAATCAATACCAGAGCCGCCCAAGCCACCACTAGCTGCGCTTAAACCGTTTACCGCAGGATCCACGCCCTTATAATTAGTAATCAACAATAAGTCTGTTCCTGTTGCGAAAACACTTCCACTTTTAAACACTTTACTCTTTGCGAAAATTGTTTTAGGTAGGTTATAAGCTAATGTAATATCTTTCATTCTAATCCAATTTACGTCTTTCTCTAAAAAATCTAAAGTATTATAGAAGGTAGAATAGTATGAAGTAGTAATATAAGGATTTACTAAAACATTATTTCTGGTTGGATTATCTGTGTTTTCCAAACCATCTCTAATAACTCCTTGAATAATACGTGGAGTTTCCCTATCTAAACTTAATCTAGAAGCACCTCTTTGGTACAAATAAAGTTCTGTTGCGTTGTAGATATCACCACCTTTTCTCATATCTAATAAGAAAGATAAGTTAAAATTTTTATAGGTAAAGCTGTTGGTTAAACCTACTGTAAAATCAGGAGCTCTATCACCTATGTGAGTAAAATTAGCATCCTTTATAGGCATACCATTTACTGGGTTTATGAGTAATTCTCCGTTATTATTTTCCAAATATTGTATTCCAGCAAATGCAGAAACAGAGGCGCCAACAGTATATTGTGCCCTAACATTATCAAACAACCAAGTGTCTGAAAGATAAAATACATCCTGATCTGCTGGAAGTGATAATATATTACCTTTTTGACGAGCCATATTAGCTGTTATATCCCAAGAAAAGTTTTTAGTTTGTACTGGAGTTCCTGTTACCAAAAGCTCAAAACCTCTATAACGTATTTCTCCACTATTTATCCAACCTAATATTGCTCCTGTTCCGTAACTTAAACGTGGTGCTGTAATTTGTTTATCAGATAAAGTTTGAAAGTAGGAAAAATCAAAAGATAATCGTTTTTTGAAAAAACTTAATTCTAAACCTGCCTCCTGAGAAGTTGTAAATTCTGCCAATATATTGCCATTACCTGCAGTTACATCTGTTGAGAATCCCCCGCCAGTAGTTGTTTGAGCAATTAATCTTGTTTTGGTAATGTATGCGGGTCTTGCATCTTTACCAGACTGACCCCACGAACCTCTTAACTTACCATAAGACAACCAACCTAAATCTTTAAATGGTGCTAACTCTGTGAAAACAAAACTTACTGAGGCAGCTGGGTAAAAGAAAGAATTATCATTAATAGGTAAGGTTGATGATATATCTTGTCTTCCTGTTAATGTTAAATAAAAAAAGTTATCATAACCAAGTTCTGCACTTGCAAAAAAACCTTGTTTACGTTTTAGTTCATCTTTATAGGCAACCCTTTGAGTTGTTGGATCTGTATTATTTAAACTGTAAAAGTCTTGCTGATAAAACCTTGATCCAAACTGAGAATTAACTTGATAAGAATTTTGTCTAATATCAGTACCTAATCTTATAAGAGGTTTGAATTTTCCAAAGTCTTTTTTCAAAGTTGTGATGAAAGTTCCCGTATAAACAAGTTCGTTAGAGTTGTATGTGTTTATACCTCCCCCAGCATATGAGGAACCTGAAATGTTTGCGTTAAAAGCTTGAGGATGATAGGCTGATAGACCTTGGCCTGCGGAAACATCAGCACCACCTCTTGCAGCAAAACTTAACCAATCTAGTGGTTTGTAGTCTAAGCCAACATTTGCTAAAACTCTTTTATTTTGGTCTCTGTTAGGGTTATTTTCAACTCCCCAATATGGATTATCTAATTCTCCGTTAAAAGCCCCTGTTATAGTTCTGCGCTCTCCTGCTGGTGTTAAAAAATTACGCATATCATCAGTTAATGGCCATGTTAATGCGCTAATCATAGGGCTTCCTGCCCCTTTGTACGTCTTATCAGTTTTAGAGTTTATTAAGTTTAAAGATCCGTTCATACTTAACTTTTTGCTGATTTGCGATACACCAGATATTTTTAAGTTTACGTTATTAAAACCCGTCCCAGGAATTATACCCGTTTGGTCTGTATAGCTTAATGTAGTACGCAATGATAATTTATCTGTGCCACCCTCTACGGAAGCATTATGCCTTTGAGTAAAACCATTTTGATAAAAATTAGAAACATTATCAAATTGTTGAAGGTTTGTTGGATATTTTGCTCCGAAAAAAACTCGGCTTTGGTTATCTTCATCAAAAATACCCCCAGCTCCTGGGCCATAAACAGTTTGGGTTGGAGGAAAACGATATGCGGTTTCTACTCTGAAATTGTTACTATAGCTAACCCTTGCAGCACCAGCCTTTGCCGTTTTTGTCGTAATTATTACAGCTCCAGATGCGCCATCTGTTCCGTAAAGAGCCGAAGCTTCTGGACCTTTTAAAATTGTGATAGACTCTATCTCTTCTGGATTAATATCCATTGCTCGGTTTCCAAAATCGTTATTTCTGTTAAATGATCCTTGTCCTACCAAATCACTTTCAGAAAATGTGCGGTTTGAGATTGGCAATCCATCTACAACAAACAAAGGTTGATTATCTCCATCTAAAGAAACCGCACCCCTAATTATAATTTGTGAAGATGATCCTGGTACTCCATTTGTTGGCGTGATGGTTGCACCTGCTACCCTTCCTTGAAGTGCATTTATAAAATTCTCGCGTTGTGTAGCCGCTACATCTACTCCTTTGATGGTTTGTGCTGAATAGCCTAAAGCATCTTTATCCCTCTCTATACCAAATGCAGTAACCACAACCTCTTTTAAACTTTTAGTGTCTTGTATCAAATTTGCATTGATCAAATTTGAATTACCAATAACTTTTTCAAGCGAAAGCATTCCTAAAAAGGAAAACACCAAAACATCTCCATTTTTTGCCTTAATGGAATATTTACCATTCAAGTCTGTTTGAACCCCAATGGAAGAATTCTTGATTTTTACAGATACACCCGGAAGCGGCCCGTTGTCATCTGCTGAATTTACAGTTCCTGTGATTGTTTTTTCTTGCGCATGTAATTGCGTAAGAGTAAAAACAGAACAGAAAAGCAACATGAGTAATTTTTTTTTCATATTATTTACTTTAGTGAATGATTTTGAGGAAATTCATTTGCTATTTCGAATAACCTTTTTATAAAGATTGGATTAATTGCATAAAAACGCAAATTATTTCGAAATTAATTTAACATAAATTAACATTAATTTTATTAAATACTATTTTTATTTACTAGTGTTTAGAATAAATACATTTTAATCAGGTTAAATTTATGATTTAGGTGATATTTTATACTAAATAATATCATTTTGGTTGTGTGTGCTTAATGCAAATATTTGCAATAGAATTTGCGTTTTTTTGTAAATTAATTTAAAAACGAACTTAATATTTTTTATTTTATTACTATATTTTATCTTTAAAGAAAAATTAAAATGCTAAAAAAGGAAAGACACGCATATATTATGAAGCAGATTAATCTGCATAACAAGGTTTTATCCTCTGATTTAAGTATTCAATTGGATGTTTCTGAAGATACAATTAGAAGAGATTTAAACGAATTAGGTGAAGATGGTAAATTACTAAAGGTGCATGGAGGTGCTTTATCAAAATCTTTTCACTTCCCTTTTCAAGAGAATGAAGTTTATGCACAATCTGCCAAAAGGAGTGTAGCTTTAAAAGCAATTAGCCTTATAAAAGAGGGTATGGTTGTTTTAACTGGTGGTGGCACTACAATGATTGAATTGGCAAAACTAATTCCTGCGGATTTGGAAGCCACCTTTTTTACTATTAGTCCTTTGGTAGCGTTAGAATTAGTAGAGCATCAAAAGTTAACTGTTATATTAATTGGCGGGCAATTATCAAAAAATGCACATATTAATATTGGCGCTAGCGTAATTAACGATTTATCGGAAATAAAAGTTGACGTTTGCTTTTTAGGAGCAAATGGAATAGATGCAAAAGAGGGAATAACAGATTCTGATTGGGAAGTGGTACAGGTAAAAAAGGCAATGATAAAATGTACGTCTAAAATTGCAATACTAAGTATTTCAGAAAAATTAAACTCGGTGCAAAAAATGAGGGTTTGCGGGCTTAATGAAGTTTCACATTTTATTACCGAATTAGAACCTAAAAGTGTTGAATTAGATAGTTTTAAAGACTTTAATTTGAATATTATTTAGGTAAACTAATTTTTCCTAAACTTAAAGCGTTATCTCCAAAACTACGATAATCTCCAGCTATAGTTTCGTTTGCTAAAATTGCGAAAAGTAAAGCTTCCTTAGCATCTGGATTTATACCTAAAGTCTCGATGTTTTTAAATGATAAAGAAGGCAATAACTCTTTTAAGTTATTGGTTAATAGCGAGTTGTGTATGCCTCCGCCACTTATGTAAATTACAGAGTTTATACTTAATTGGGTTTGTTTGATAGCATTTGCTATTCCACAAGCCGTAAACCTGTTTAATGTTGCCATAACATCTTCATGAGACAGCATCTTCAAATTTGCTTTTCTAATAGCCTCATATAAATACTCAAGATTAAATAGTTCTGGGCCTGTTGTTTTTGGTAGTTCATTCTCAAAGAATGGATGATCTAACAAAGCATTTAATAAATCAACATTTACAGTCCCACCTAATGCAATTTCAGCATTTTTATCATAACGTTTTCCTTCAAAATTTTTATATACATATTGATCCATTAAAGTATTTCCAGGGCCAGTATCTGTACTTAATAAATCATCAAAAGTGGCTTCTTTTTTTAAAAGTGTAAAATTAGCAATACCACCTATATTTAAAAATATGCGGTTTTCTGCATTATTACTAAACAAAAGGTAGTCGCCGTATATAGCTAATGGAGCGCCTTCTTTACCTTGTGCTATATGTTTTTGCCTAAAATCTGCAACAGTTGTAATTCCAGTTACACATGCAATTTGATCAGCATCTCCTATTTGTAATGTAGCATTAGAAAAATAATCTTCCTCTCTCAATCTTTTAGGAGAATGGAAAATAGTTTGTCCGTGACTTGCAATTAAATCCATACTTTTAGCATCAATATTGTTATCTCTTAAGAACTGATTGATGTATGTGCCATGCAATCTTCCAATTTCCGAATTTAGTAAACAAACCTGCTCTAAATCAACAGATTTAACAAAGCATATTTTTTTAATGGAATCTCTAAATGCATCAGTATATGGAATAGTTTGAAATGCTATCACACTTACTTTGGTACTTAAACCTGTTCCCTCTATTTTACACAAAGCAATATCAAGACCGTCTAGAGAAGTGCCAGACATTAAGCCAATAATTAAGCGTTCTTTTTTTAACGAAATTGCATTCATTTCGCTCAACCAGTTTTTCATATCTTTTAAAATCTGAACCTAATATATTAAATAAGTCATAAATTCCCCTAAAACTGCAATAAAATGCATTAATTAATTTTTTTAAACAAAAAACTGCAAAAATTTAATTCCTTTGCCCTATATTTGTTTTGTGATCCAATTAATAATTGGTTATCTCAGTTTAAAAAATGAGACCAGTTATATTAAAGAGATTTGAAAGTTTTGCGTATGGCTGGCCATATCATGGCTAAACCCAATAAAATTAACTGAAGAAGACAATTCAAGTTACGGTATGGTTCAGCTATTCGCATTAAAGAAGTAAAAAGCGTTAAGTAGTGAAAATAAAACTGCTAAAACAGTTAAAACGTTTTTAAATTAGGTTTAGGTTGGTTGTTAAAAAGTCGCTTTTTAAGCGACTTTTTTTATGTCAATTTAGCTCATTTTCTGCTTCATAAATCTCAGCAATCTTTGAAAAATTGAGCCTTTTCTTACTGCTAAATAATTTTTAACCAAGGCGTACGCAGTTTTATTTTCAACAATTTCTTGCGGAAAATTTTTAATAGCCTGTTGATGGATTTTTACATTATACATGAACTCAATATTTGAGTGTACGCCTGTACCATCATGGCCAATATTGTTTATTAAAGATTTTGTAGGATTTAAACTTAAGCCTCCATTTAAAAAAACAGAAGCATACCACCTTATTGCCCAAGAATTGTTTTTACCATTCTTAAATTCAAGCATTTGTTTCCAGAAATTCATTTTACCTTCTATAGAGAACTCGTTTTTTTTCTTAGCATCAAATTGTGCGATTAAATCATCTATATCTGGATTAAATTTATCCCAAGCGGTTTTCCAAGTTGCCCAACCCCAACTGTGTACTGCTCTGTAGAAAAAAGTGTCTGGCAAATTATCAGTGCCAACTAATGGATACATATATGCACTTATGTGCATCAACTTATCTTGGTTTTGGTATAAACTTAGGGCTTCGTTAAAATATTGTAAGGTATAAGGCGAACTAATTAAGTCGTCTTCAAAAACAATAACCTTTCCATAGCTTTCTGTAAGCTGGGTAACTCCATTAATTATTGATTTTGCTAAACCTAAATTGCTTTTTTGCTTAATTATTTTTACCGATTTAAAGCCATCAACTTGGTTAATTAAATCTGCTACTTCAGCTACATTTTCTTCTTCGTTTTCTGTTTTGGCAGCATCAGCAAAAATGTATAACCTACTTTCATCAGCCAATAAATTAGCTTTTAAAAATTTTAAAGTTCTACGAGTATGCTCGGGCCTGTTATAAACAAAAAGTGCAATTGGGGCTAAATTTTGCATAGCTTCTATTTTGTTTTTACTTTATTAATTACTTGAAGTATAGCTTCGTTAATATCAGGCGAAATTTTGAAGGTAAAAATTAAACCTACATAAACTAAAGACATTAATCCAGAACGTATAATTACATCCACAAAAAAGTTATTTAAATAAGGAATATAAATTCCTAAAGTTAAAACTAGGAAACCCATTAAAACCACTTTTATATAAGTAAAGTTAAAAGGTTGTAGTTTGTATTTGAACGTTAAAAAAGCCCAATAAGTGAAGTTTAAAGCAAACATGGTTAAACTGTAAGCTAAAGCTGCGCCTAACATTCCGTATTTTGGGATAAAAAGTACGTTTAAAAATGCGCACAAAGCAGCAGCACTTACCAAAATGTACATTACCAGTTTATATTTTTTAGAAAAACTTATAATTGCTCCGTTTAAACCTCCGGTAATATCAAACAAAAAGCCAATAGCAACCACCACAAAAACGCTGTAATAATTTACATATTCTGGCTTTTTAAGCATTACCAAAATATTTTGCCAATTTGCTATTAAACCAATTAACAATAAGCAACCTATTATAAATTGTACTAATGATGTTTTTTTATAAATTTTATTGATTTTTTGTAAATCATCGGTTTTCCAAGCATCCGCAATGATTTGGTACGAAGTGGTATTTAATGCTTTTGCTGGTAAACTAATAACCATGGCAATAGCAAACATGGTATAATAATAACCCACATTTTGCTCGGTAGTGTAAACTTTTAAGAGAATAACATCTATGTTTTGTATCAATGCAAAAGACCCCCCTGCAAGCATAGAGTATAAGCCATATTTTAGAATTTCAGGAGATTTTTCTTTTACAGCTGGCTGTGTAGCCTTAAACCGTAATAAATCTAACCTTTTTAGATATAGTAAAAGTATGAGTAGAATTAAAGCATTAGCACCAACATACCAATACACAAATCCTTGGTAATCAATCCATCCAAAATAAACTAATAAAACTGCAACAGTTGTTAATACTTTTAAAAATACTTCGCGTAAAAATGAAGGTAAAATATTATGAAATGTAGTACGAGCAAAAGTTTCGGCAAGGTTGTACCAAAGTGTAAATAGTGCAACAGGCACTATTAAATAGTAATATTTAAAAAAGTACGAAGAACCTTTTGCTGCTGATTTGAAATCTAAAATATACTCTTTACCAAACACATAAAAAGCGGTAACTATTAAAAAACCTATTGCAGTAACTTTAAAAACGTATGTAGGAAAACCATGATGCTTTTTGTCATCTGATTTAAAAAACGGAAAAAACCTGGTAATTACACTGCTGTAACCAATAGCAGCAATTTGAGTGTACAACAAAGTAATGGCACTACTCATTAAAGCAAAAAAACCAATTTGCTCTGCAGTTAAAACTCTTTGAAATAAGATAATTAGATTAAAAAAACCCAAGGCAGTACCAATGTAAAGCGTAATGCTATTATAAAAGCCTTGTTTTTTTAATAGATTCATTTAGTTTAAAATTTGTTTAATGAGTTTTGGATAAAGATATTGAGGTTCGTAAAATTTTGAAATTTCAATAGCTTTTTGTTTTAAAGTGTGAAGCTGTGTATTGTCTTTTATTAAACCTAAAAGCAATTGCTCTAAATCACTACTATAAAGCAAACAAATAGGCTTTAAAATTTCTTCAACAGGGTAAAAATTAGGGAAAATTCCTGGTTTTGCAGCTTTAATCATATTAAAAACAACACCTGTTTCTTTTGTTTCGCCGTATTTACTTTGGTGGTTTAAACTTGCTTGTAAATTTCCTAAAATTACATCACAAAGTTGTAAACGCTCATTATATTCTTTATCATCAATAAAATTCTGATTGTAAATTATTTGAATACCAAGTTTCTCTAATTCCTTTATTTGTGGAATAATTGTAGTTTCTGTTTTAGGAATGTAACCCAATAAATCAAAACATATTTGATTTGCAAATAGCAGATGATTTTTTTTTAATAATTCAAATAATCCATCGTAATCTCTTCTATGGTTATCTACCGAACCTGGGATACAAACCCTTAAAAATTTATTATTTACTGATAAATCTGCTGTAACCTCACGTACACAAAATGGAAAAACAACAACTTGTTTAGCACTCAAATATTTTGACAAAGTTTTTTTCTGTGCTTCGCTATAAACTAATACCTTTTGGTTTTGACTGATAATTTTGGTTAGCATTTTTACACGCTGTTTTTGCCAAAAGTATTCTTTAGTAAAATATTTAATAGGTAAATAAAAAGTCTGCTTAATATTTCCCTTTGTGTTAAATACCCGATATTTTAAAAGAGCGAATTGGTTGTTTAAAGGGTTGTTAAACCAAATATCAATGTTATGCACAGTTAAAACAAGGTTTTTCCAATTAACAGCTGCAAAGTGTGAGTAATATTTAGAAACCGTGTTGATGTGAATAGTATTAAAACCTGCATCATTAATTTGCTCCAAAAATTCCAGAATAGTTTGCGCCTCAGTTTTTTTTATAAGTTGAATGTTAGCATTATTTACTAAGGTATCTAGTGTTTTAAAATGTGCTAAAGTATATATGCTTACCTCGTTTTGTAAATCGGAGGCATAAGTTAAACCTAAAGCTTTTACGGCAGTATAATGGTTTGGCTCACATATTTCTACAATGGCAACTTTCAATTTTTATTTGGTGTTGGTAAAAAAAGATTCGGCATATAAAATACTGCCATCTTCTTTGTTTTTCGTTTGCGTATAATTTCCTTTAAACTCAAACCCTAAGCCTATTAATAGTTGGTAAATTCCATCAAACAAGAGTTGGTCTTTATATAATTCTACAAAAGAAGTTTCAATTAAAACACTGTCAGCTTTTTTTAGGGTTTCCACTCCGCCTTTAATTACACGGTCTTCAAAACCTTGCACATCCACTTTTACCATAAATTTTCCGTTGATTTTTAAATCAGGGAAAACATCATCTAATCTTTTAATGCTAATAATTTCTTTTTCTACAAAATTAGTCCCAGCAAAAACTTCGGTATGTAAATCTGCCATGTTTAGTAGAGAAGAACTTGGTGTATGCGCACTAATATTTATTTCTTGCTGTTCTTCAACATCGCCCAAAGCACAATTAAATGCTTTTACATTTATGTTTTTTGTATTTACCAAAAGTTCATCATAGCATTTTTTTATAGGTTCAAAGGAAATAATACTTGCCTGTGGCAAAACTTTTTGAATAAGATTTGCAAACTGACCAGTATTGGCACCAATATCTAAAACCGTTTTTATACCTCGGTTTTGTAACCACAAATTATTATCTGGACGAACAAGCTTAACAATTAAGCCCATTTTATATAAAGTATCTTGTATAAACTTAATCATGTTTTTGAAAAATTTATCAAACTTATCATTTTAAATTTATTTGAGTGCAAGGCATAAAATATTTGTTAGCGTTAAGGATTGGAATGGATACCGGCCTTTTTGCGCATAAGGCCTGAAGGCGTATAAATGTAAAGCCTGCCCGAACGCCCCAAAAAAAAAATCATCTGCCAACTTGACACCCAAACCCCCTTTGGAACAAGCATTGATGAAAGCATTATTGTAAACACAAAATTTAAAACACAAGATATATATCATGGAAGAAAAAGGAACAATTTCAATTCACACGGAGAATATTTTCCCAATCATCAAAAAGTTTTTATACTCTGATAACGAGATATTTTTAAGAGAATTGGTTTCTAACGCTGCTGATGCTACTCAAAAAATAAAACGTTTAGCTGGATTAGGTCAATACAATGGTGAGTTGGGCGAATTAGAAGTGAATGTAGCTTTTGATAAAGACAAGAAAACCATTACCATTTCTGACAATGGTTTGGGTATGACTGCCGAAGAAATTAAAAAATACATTAACCAAATTGCATTTTCTGGCGCAACTGAGTTTGTTGAGAAATTTAAAGATGCAAAAGATGCTAATGAGATCATCGGTAAATTTGGTTTAGGTTTTTACTCGGCCTTTATGGTGTCTGAGCAGGTAGAAATTCAAACTTTATCTTACCAAGAAGGTGCAGAACCAGCTGCTTGGATTTGCGATGGTAGTACAGAATTTGAAATTAAAGCAGGTACAAGAACCACCCGCGGAACTGACATTATATTACATGTTAACAGCGAGTCGGAAGAGTTTTTAGACGAACAAAAATTACAAACCATTTTAGATAAGTATTTCAAGTTTTTAACCGTTAAATTGGTTTTCGGTACAAAATCTGAAAGTGTTGAAGACGGTGAAGATGCTGAAGGTAAAAAACAATATAAATCTGTTGATGTACCAAATGTAATTAATGGTGCAAAACCAATTTGGACGCAATCTCCTTCTGAATTAACAGATGAAGATTATATTCAATTTTATAAAGAATTATATCCTTTCCAAGAAGATCCATTGTTTTGGATTCACTTAAACGTGGATTATCCTTTCAATTTAACCGGAGTTTTATACTTCCCAAAATTGAAAAATGATGTTGAAATTCAAAGAAACAAAATCAAATTATTTAGTCGCCAAGTGTTTATTACTGATGAGGTGAAAGACATAGTTCCTGAGTTTTTGATGTTGTTACATGGTGTGATTGATTCTCCAGATATTCCATTGAACGTTTCGAGAAGTTTCTTACAAGCTGATGGTAATGTGAAGAAAATTAACAGCTACATTACTAAAAAAGTTGCCGAAAAATTAGGCGAACTTTATAAAAAAGACCGTGTAGCTTATGAGGCTAAATGGAGCGACATTGGTTTATTTGTGAAATACGGAATGATTTCGGAAGAGAAATTTTATGATAAAGCCAAAGATTTTGCTTTGTTTACCAATACCGATAAAAAGAACTTTACCATGGATGAATACCGTGAGAAAGTGAAAGACATACAGACTGATAAAGACGGAAACTTGGTGTATTTATACACTGTTGATCCATCTAAGCAAGATGGCTTTATCCAATCGGCAACTAAAAAAGGTTACGATGTGTTATTGATGGATACCCCAATTGATACGCATTTTGTAAGTCAGATGGAGCAGAAATTAGAGAAAACACAATTGAAGCGTGTGGATGCTAACACTGTTGACAAACTGATTGACAAAGGTGAGAAAATGGAGCATGTGCTGAGCGAAGACCAAACCAAACAAGTGGTAGAAATTTTCGAAAAAGCCATTAACAAACCTGCGTATAAAGTTGAAGTGGAAGCTTTAAGTCCTGATGAGTTACCAGTAACCGTAACCATGGACGAGTTTATGCGACGCATGAAAGATATGGCTGCCATGGGCGGAGGAATGAGTTTCTACGGAAATATGCCAGATAGCTACAAAGTGGCCATTAACGGTAATCACAAAATCGTAAACAAAATATTAACTAGCACTAATGAGGCTGAACAAGCTGAATTAGCTAAACAAGCTTTCGATTTAGCTTTACTTTCTCAAGGTTTATTAACTGGAGCGGAGTTGACTGCTTTTGTGAATAGGAGTGTGAGTTTGATTTAAGTTGAAAGTATAGAGTTTAAAGTTAAACGCCCTTTCGAGATTTGATTCCCGGAAGGGCTTTTTTGTATTTATATATTTTTTAAAATACATTTGTTTTTAATTTCCGTCCAAGAAGGGTCTCTCGCAGAGGACCCTGCGCATTTCACCGATAATCCCAAAAATCCATATATTTAGATATGGCAATCAAAACCATTCTCGATACAATTGATAAGACTTGGTTCATTACTTTTACATGCTTCAACTGGATTCCATTATTTCAAATCACCAATTCCTACGATTTAATCTACAATTGGCTCAAATTGATTAAAGAAAAGTATTCAATTGATACGGCTGCTTTTGTGATTATGCCAAACCATATTCATACAATATTACATTTAAATGCTTCTAACAATCTTAATAAAGTTATATCTAACGGAAAGCGATTTATGGCTTATGAAATTGTAAAAAGACTGAAATCACAAAATCAAAATGATATTCTTTTAAGATTAAGTGAAGCCTGTTCTGATGACGATAAGAAAAAAGGTCAGCTACACCGAATTTTCGAACCATCATTTGATGCAAAACCGATTTTAACAGATAAATTTTTTCAACAGAAGTTAGATTATATACATACTAACCCTGTTGCTGGCAAATGGAATTTAGCGGAAACATTTATAGAGTATGAACACAGTAGTGCCAGCTTTTACGAAATTAATCTAATACACAAAAATGTTGTATTGAAGCATTATTTAGATTTGCGTGGATAAATAAACGCAGGGTCCTCGAAAAGAGAGACCCTCAATGCTATTAAGTTAAGACGTTAAATATTTGTATATCAAATGTATAAGTATTATTTTTGTTTGTCATAAAAACAGAAAAGATGAGTATTATCAGTCAGAATTCCACTCAGGAGAAACATTCAGTCTCTCCTAAAAAAAACATTTGATTTTATCCACCATAATCCGGACCCGGAGAAGTACATCAAACATCCAATCTTTTTCTCGAGGGAGCGCCGGCTAACCTTTCCGATAGTAGCTACGGCGATACTCAACCTTTTTAAGGAATCTGTTGAATATAATATTTCAGTCCTGATGCAGAATTTTCACCTCAGACCTGTTAGTGGCGCTGCTTTCAGTCTTGCCCGTTATAAAATCAATCTTTGTTTTTTCAAGGATTTGAACAAAATCCTGATTCACTATCATCAGCATTCCACCAAAAAACTTTGGAAGGAGTATCAATTGATTGCCGGTGATGGATCGACTGTTGCTCTTCCCTCATCTCCGCAGATGAAAGAATATTTTGGAATACATTCCAAGGCAGAATGTGGCATATCCAATTGTCTGGCGCAAACTTTTATTCTCTACGATGTTTTCAGTGAGATGGTAATCGATTCGAGGATTTCAAAAATGGAAGTTTCAGAAAAGTCGTTGTTGAGATGCTGTCTGAGCGAACTTCCGAACAGTAAAGCAATCTTTATACTTGATAGAGGGTTTGGGCATTTTAATGTATGCAAGCGTTTTATTGAACAGAAAAGAGATTTTTGTATAAGGATGAGTGGAACCAATTCCACCTTTGGCAAAACAGTTATGCAACAATCCTCAGATGATTTCATCATCGAATGGAAACCTAGTGAAAAAGAGAAGAAAACCTGTAGTTTACACGCTCAGGACAGTAGACCAATCAAAGTGAGAATAACAAAAGTCAGGCTTAAAACGGGGGAGACAGAAATCTTGGTGTCATCATTATATGATATGGTTGTTTTCAGTTCTTCGGAAATGAAAGATCTGTATAAGTTGAGATGGGGAGTGGAAGAAGGCTTCAAAAAACTGAAACCGAAAATGAAACTTGAACAGTTTGGTAGCAGAAAGCCGGAAGGAGTGTTTCAGGAATTCGAGGCACATATTTTTATGATGAATCTAGTTGCCATTCTGGGTTGTCAAGCTCAGTCCAAGATAGATGTCGCCACTAAAAAACGTAAACTGACCTACAAATTCAACTGGCAGAATGCTTTTAGATATGTCAGAAATAGAATTGTAAAACTTCTTTATTCCGAAAAAGCTGATGAATTGATTGAGTTTTTAATAACCAATATAGCTAGTTCGATGGTCGCCGTAAAACCAGATCGGTGTTTCCCCAGAGCTGAAATGAGAAAAAACAAATCAAGGGCTTATCAAAATTATAAATAGCTTAACTTAATAGCATTGGAGAGACCCTGCTTGGACTAGAATCACATTATCTTCGTTATTCTTAGGTGGTTCAGTATTTGAAATCAAATACTTTGACCTTCCATTTTGGAATATCTAATAATCAAATAAAAACGTAAAACCCCAAAACAATCTCACTAAAAATCTTCTTCTATTATCAATTACATGAACGGAGGAGAAAATAATCATCGAGAAAAAATTAACCTAGTTTGGTTTAAACGAGACCTTCGTTTTACTGATCACGAGGCTTTACAAACTGCACATAAAAGTGGTTTGCCAATACTGTTGATTTATTGTTTCGAGCCTTCTATAATGTCGTCCCCTGATAGTGATGTAAGACATTGGCGTTTTGTTTATCAATCTTTAACGGATATGCAAAACAAGCTGAAAAGCATCCATAACGAAATCTATATTTTTCACAAAGAAGTGGAGATAATTTTAAAAGCTATCCAAACCCAATATCAGATTCAGCACATTTTCTCCCACCAAGAAACAGGTAATAAAACCACTTTTGATAGGGATAAATGGGTTCAAAATTTTTGTAACAATGAAGGAATTATTTGGAAGCAATACCAGCAATTTGGTGTAATTAGGGGACTAAAATCAAGAAAAAATTGGGAGCAAAGCTGGGAAAATAAAATGTGCGAATTTCCGAAATTTGTGGAAGAAGAACATTGGAATATCATCAAATTAGCAGATGATTTTTACGGTGATTTGAAGGGAGGTGACTTACCTATAGAAATCACTACACAAAATAAAAATTTTCAACCAGGTGGCGAGACCTTTGCTTGGCGTTATTTAGAATCTTTTATAAAAGAACGCCATATAAACTATAGTAGCCATATATCAAAACCAGCCTTAAGTAGAAAAAGTTGTAGTAGGCTATCGCCTTATTTGGCTTACGGAAATATTTCTATGCGAATGGTTTATAGGTACACAAGGCAACATTATAAAGTATCAAACCATAAAAGAGACCTTGCTAATTTTATTTCTCGTTTGCATTGGCATTGCCATTTTATTCAAAAATTTGAGAACGAATGTAGAATGGAGTTTGAAAACATAAATAAAGGATTTGATGAGCTTATTAAACCTAAAAACCTAGTGTATATAAAAGCTTGGGAGCAAGGAAACACCGGCTTTCCTTTGGTTGATGCTTGTATGCGATGTTTAGTGGCAACCGGTTATATTAATTTTAGAATGCGGGCCATGGTAGTTTCCTTTTTCACTTTTAATTTATGGCAAAACTGGCAAGAGCTTAACTTTTTTTAGCTAAACAATTTTTAGATTACGAGCCTGGCATTCATTACCCTCAAATACAAATGCAAGCTGGCGTAACCGGCGTTAATACCATCAGAATTTATAACCCTACTAAAAATGCTGAAGAACATGATAACGATGGGGTTTTTATAAAACAATGGCTGCCAGAATTAAAAGATATTCCTTCACATTTAATTTACGAACCTTGGAAATTAAGCCCAATTGAACAACAACTTTACCATTGTAAAATAGGAGAAGATTACCCTGTGCCTATTGTAGATTTAGAAGAAAGCAGGAAATTTGCAAGCGATATTATTTATAGATTACGTAAAAGTAAAACTGTAAAAATAGAAGGCAAACGCATATTAAAAAAGCACATTAATTTAGGAGACACTAACCAATTAAATGAAAATAGAAATTGATATTTTTTTAAAAAATCAATAGATCTTCTTTTATCATAAATACTTCACCTAATAATATCCCTATCATAAAAACTAATAGCCAGGATGCCCTCTTTTGGTATAAATACATTCCTCCCAATTCTTCCGAAAGATTTTTATTGACACATTGCTCCACTCCTAAGTAAATTATATTCTGATCAAACTGATTATTAAGGATGTTTTTACCTGCTTTAATGAATAGTTATAGCTAATAAATTAATGGTGTAAAAAGATATTTATTAATAATGGCATTCCCCGCAAAAGAGCGGGTCGGGCTATACGTTTCAATCTTTATTTTTGAAAAAAGAATAAAGGATTTTCACTACTATCCCTAATGCTAAAAAATCAAGCACTTTGAAATAAAATATTAGTAATCAAATTATTAGATAGATATTAAAAAGCTCTTTATGTTAACAAAGGTTAAATACCAAAACTAATTTATATAATTTTCGTATATTGTTTACAAACAGTTACATGCCAATAATTTTTTATCATATTAATGTTGATTTACGAAATAAAAACTATGCTTGCATAACAAATTATCAATTATATTTTGATTTTAATAAAATTATCATTTCATTTGGTGTAGTAAAAACAAATCCAATCATTTAAAACGACAGCTTATAGATAATATTCTACTTAACAATAAAATTAATTACACATTTTAAAGTAGGATTTATTATGAGCTTTCAAACACAAACCGACCAAGAACTGGTACACCTCTATATAAAGGGGAATGAGTCTGCTCTTTCAGAGTTGATTACCAGACACAAATCAAGAATATATACTTCAATATACCTTTTAGTTAAAGATGAATTTTTAGCTGAAGATATTTTTCAGGATACATTTATAAAAGTAATTAAAACACTTAGAGCCGGAAAGTATAATGAAGAAGGTAAATTTTTGCCTTGGGTTTTAAGAATTGGGCATAACTTAGTTATTGACCATTTTAGAAGAGAAAAACGTAACCCAACAATTACCAATGCCGATGGTTTTGATATTTTTGATGTTTTAGGTATTTATGATGAAAGTGCAGAAGAAAAAATGGTGAAAGAACAAACCCATGAAGATTTAAAAAAACTGATTCATTTATTACCATCAGAACAAAAAGAAGTGTTGATTATGAGACATTACGGCGATTTAAGTTTTAAAGAAATTGCTGAATTAACAGAAGTAAGTATAAACACCGCTTTAGGCAGAATGCGCTATGCGCTTAACAATTTACGTAAAATGATGACCACCAAAGAATTGATGTTAAAAAATTAGTTGTATTTTTTTTAGTACGATTGAATAATATTAAGCAAGAGTTAGCGTTTTTATCTAAATTAAACAGTAAAAAAGCGTATGATAGAAACACTTACTCCTACTTTAAATTCAATTGTTAATAATGACGAAGAAACAAAAAACACGAATATGTTGAGTGTTGAAGAATTTGAATTTTATGAAAATTTAAAGCCAGCTTTAGATTTAATAGTTAAAGCTCCTTCAAACGAAACTGTTAATCGTATCTTAGAATTTTCTAAATCATCATAACAATGTTTTTGAAAGCTAAATAGGCTATTCCTTAAATGGAGTGGCCTATTTTTGTTTGTATTAAAATTCGATATCTTGGTTAATTAGCCAATTCTGCAATTATTAACCACAAAGTGCAACAAGAAAAAATAAATTAAACGTAGGTAGCACAAAGAGTTCACAGAGCTGGGTTTTATAAATATATTTATTAGCAATAAACCACTATTTCACATAATTTTGTAATATGAGAGCAGTTATTCAGCGGGTAAGTGAAGCAAAATGTTTAGTTGATGATGAACTTACTGGTGAAATTAAAAATGGGTATGTTGTTTTATTAGGCGTTTGTAATGAAGATACTGATGAAGATTTAAAGTGGTTGGCTCAAAAGATTGTGAATCTTCGGGTTTTTAGTGATGATGCTGGCTTAATGAATAAATCTTTAAAAGATATTGAGGGGAGTATTTTATTGATTTCTCAATTCACTTTATTTGCGCAAACAAAAAAAGGCAATCGTCCATCTTTTATAAATGCC
Source organism: Pedobacter alpinus (assembly GCF_042684645.1). Lineage (NCBI taxonomy): Bacteria > Pseudomonadati > Bacteroidota > Sphingobacteriia > Sphingobacteriales > Sphingobacteriaceae > Pedobacter > Pedobacter alpinus. Next base: position 70,702 of record NZ_JBHULV010000024.1, on the reverse strand, counting down.
GCAAAACCTGGTTTGGCTATTCCGCTTTATGAAAAAATGATTAATGAATTAAAAATGCTAACCAACAAAGAAATTGCCACGGGTATTTTTGGTGCTGATATGAAAATTCATTTAGTAAATGATGGTCCTGTTACCATTACAATCGATACAAAAAACAAAGAATAACATGACCATAAAAGAAGCTCAAGAAATAGTAGATAAATGGATTAATACTACAGGCGTTAGGTATTTTAACGAATTAACCAATACCGCCATTTTAATGGAAGAGGTGGGAGAGGTTGCTCGTATTATGGCTAGAAAATACGGTGAACAATCTTTCAAAAAATCTGACGAGGATGTTAACCTTGCTGATGAAATGGCTGATGTGTTGTTTGTATTGATTTGCTTAGCCAATCAAACGGGTATTGATTTAACAGATGCGTTAAACAAAAATTTAGAGAAAAAATCTATTAGGGATGCAACTAGGCATTTGAATAATGAGAAGTTGAAATAAATAAAAACAAAAAATCCCCATCTAATAAAAGATGAGGATTTAAATATTAAATCAATTATTACTTACTCAAATACATTGATTTCTCTTTGTATAACTGAATAAAATGTGGGTCTTCTAAATCTTTGATGAAACGTATTGCTTCGCCTGTAGATTTCATTTCTGGACCTAACTCTTTTTTAATTTCCGGGAATTTATGGTGAGAAAATACAGGTTCTTTAATAGCATAACCTTCTAATTTTCTTTCAATTTTAAAGTCTTTTAGTTTTTTAGTGCCTAACATTACTTTAGTAGCAATATTAATGTAAGGCACATCATAAGCTTTAGCGATGAAAGGAACCGTTCTTGACGCTCTTGGATTAGCCTCAATTACATAAACTTCCTCGTTTTTAATGGCAAACTGCATGTTCATTAATCCACTGATGTTTAAAGCTCTCGCAATTTTTTCAGTGTATTCTTCCATTTTAGCAATTACGGCATCAGAAAGGTTAAATGGAGGCAATACCGCACTTGAATCTCCTGAGTGAATACCAGCAGGCTCAATATGTTCCATTAAACCTATAATATGTACTTCGTCACCATCAAAAATACAATCAGATTCGGCTTCTTCAGCTCTATCTAAGAAATGATCAATTAAAACACGGTTTCCTGGTAAATCTCCTAAAAGTTTAACTACTGCTCTTTCTAAATCTTCATCGTTTATCACAATACTCATTCCTTGTCCACCTAATACATAAGACGGACGAACCAATACCGGATAACCAACTTCATGAGCTACTTTAATTGCTTCTTCAGCATCTTCGGCAACTCCGTATTTTGGGTAAGGAATTCCTAATTCTTTTAATAAATCTGAGAAACGACCACGGTCTTCGGCAATGTCCATATTCTCGAAAGAAGTACCAATAATTTTGATGCCTTTTTCGTGAAGTTTTTCGGCCATTTTTAAAGCAGTTTGTCCGCCTAGCTGAACTATAACACCTTCCGGTTTTTCAAGATCGATGATTTCACGAACATGCTCCCAGAAAACTGGCTCGAAATATAACTTATCAGCCATATTAAAATCTGTAGAAACCGTTTCTGGATTACAGTTAATCATAACCGCTTCAAAACCTTCTTCGTTAGAGGCCATTAAGCCGTGTACACAAGAGTAATCAAATTCTATTCCTTGTCCAATTCTATTTGGGCCAGACCCTAAAACAATTACTTTCTTTTTGTCCGAAGGTTTAGATTCATTTTCGCCTTCATAAGTGGAGTAGAAATATGGGGTTTGTGCTGGAAATTCAGCCGCACAAGTATCTACCATTTTATAAACTCTATTTACACCTAATTCTTTTCTGCGGTCGTAAACATCATCTTCGGTTACATTTCCACCTAAAATCCAAGCAATTTGAACATCTGAAAAACCTTTTTGTTTAATGGTTAAGAAGAAATCTTTACTGATATTATTTAAAGAGAAACGTTTAATTTCTTGTTCTATAGTTACCAGTTCTTGAATTTCATTTAAGAACCATTTATCTATTTTAGTTACTTTTCTAACAGACTCTAGCGGAACGCCCATTCTTAAAGCATCTTTTATGGCAAATAAGCGATCCCAACTTGGGTGCTCTAGTTTGTACATAATTTCTTCAATGTTTCTCATTTGTTTACCATCAGAACCTAAACCAGCTCTGCCAATTTCTAAAGACTGACAAGCTTTTTGTAGGGCTTCAATAAACGAACGACCAATTCCCATTACCTCACCTACAGATTTCATTTGTAAGCCTAGTTCTGTATTTGCGCCTTTAAATTTATCAAAATTCCAACGAGGAATTTTAACAATTACATAATCTAAAGTAGGTTCAAAATATGCTGAAGTGGTTTTGGTAATTTGGTTTTCTAATTCATCCAAGTTATAACCGATAGCTAATTTAGCAGCAATTTTTGCGATAGGGTAACCAGTTGCTTTAGAAGCAAGTGCTGATGAACGAGAAACACGTGGGTTGATTTCTATAGCGATGATGCTTTCATCAGCTGGATTTACAGAAAACTGTACATTACATCCACCTGCAAAATTACCAATGGCTCTCATCATTTTGATAGCTTGGTTACGCATATCTTGGTAACAACGATCAGATAATGTCATAGCTGGTGCTACTGTGATAGAATCTCCAGTATGCACACCCATTGGGTCAAAGTTCTCTATAGAACAAATGATGATAACGTTGTCTTTATTATCTCTTAATAATTCTAATTCGTATTCTTTCCAACCTATAACGGCTTGCTCCACTAAAACTTCGTGAGTTGGGGAAGCTTGTAAGCCATGAGAAAGCGCTGCGTCAAAATCTTCCTTTTTATGCACAAAACCACCTCCGTAACCTCCAAGTGTATAAGAAGGACGAATTACCAATGGAAAACCAATGTCTTGTGCTGCTTCTTTACCTTCTAAAAATGAGTTTGCAATTTTAGATTTAGCAACTCCTATTCCTATATCAACCATTAATTGACGGAAAGCCTCACGATTTTCAGTTTTTTCTATGGCTGCGGTATCAACACCAATAATTTCTACTCCGTATTTTTCCCAAATACCACGTTCTTCTGCCTCTATGGCTAAGTTTAATGCGGTTTGACCACCCATTGTTGGGAGTACGGCGTCAATTTTACGTTCTTGTAAAATTTCTTCTATTGAAGCAACTGTTAAAGGTTTTAAGTAAACATGGTCTGCAATCACTTTATCTGTCATGATGGTTGCAGGATTGGAGTTGATGATGGATACTTCAATTCCTTCTTCTTTTAACGATAAAGAAGCCTGAGAACCTGCATAATCAAATTCGCAAGCTTGACCAATAATAATAGGTCCGGACCCGATGATTAAAACTGATTTAATGGAGTTATTTTTTGGCATGGCGTAAGTTTAAGGGGATTTTACGCTTTTGTATAAAACAAAAATCCCGAATGCTTGTTCGGGATGCAAAGGTAAGAAATTGAAAGTTTTTTTTGGCATAAAATTTTGAATTTATTGAGGGTAATTTTCAAAGCGTTAAATCATAGAATTAAAAAGCGTTATACGGGTTTTGTTGATAAGGAAAGATTTTTTTTGGAGACTCCGACAGCTTAAAGAAAATAGGTACTGAATAGCTCACATTTTTAGCTATACCACGTTGTAGACCTGGATTCCAATCAGGAGAAAGATTAATTACCCTTAAGGCTTCTTCATCACAACCGCCACCAATGCCTTTAAGTATTTTAGATTCCGATAAAGTACCATCCTTTTTGATGATAAACTGTATATAAACACGGCCTTGTATATTGTCTTTTCGAGCGTTAGGAGGGTAACGTAAATTTTTAGTTAAAAATTTGCCAAAAGTTTCCATGCCTCCTTTAAATGATGGAAGAGTCTCAAATTTATCATATTCAGTTACTTCACCATTATCTGAAGTGTTAGTTCCTTTAATAAATTTTCCGTTTTCATAAATCTCGTCATATGTTATTTTTTGTTTGGGAACATATTCTTTCCATACACCATCTTTTAATCCATTTACGAAATTTCCCATTAAAATTCCTTCATAAGTTGAATAGATTTCTACTCTACCTGTTCCGTTTTCGTCAAGAAAAACCCTGCCGGTGCTATCGGCATATTGTAAGGTTTTATAGCGCATATCTTCTGTTGGTTTTGCTAGATAAAGCCTGTGCTCCCGAATTTTTCCGTTTTCTTAAAAATAATATCCATTGTCAACAATTTTATTTTTTACAAAATTTTCAAACTGCTTTCTTTTTCCGTTTCTATAAAATTCAGTAACTGGGCCTTCTAAAACTAAAGAGGGAGAAAATTTACTTACGGTACCGAATCTTTTTGGCTTTCCGTCGGCATAAAACTCCTGTAAAACGTAGTTTAAATAGCCAGAATCGGGCTCTTGTATGATTCGGAGTAAATCGGCACTGTCTTTATTGCTAATGATTTTTCCATTTTTATCTAAAAAATATACGTTCTGTTTTTTCTATGCTAATGCAAATAAGGCTGTCAAAGGGAATAAAAGTGTAAACAGTTTTTTCATGGTTTGGACTTCATAACGATAATAATAAATGTTTGGAATAGTCTTTAATTTTTTCACAAAAAAAGAGATTGATGCAAATCAACCTCTCTTCTAAATATTTTGTTGAACATTAAAACTGGTAAACCAGGGCATTAATATTCATTCCTGCCCCAACTGAAACAAATATAGCTACATCTCCCGTTTCTAAAGCATGTCCTTCCATTTCATTTTTCAATATCATATCTAACAATGTAGGTACGGTAGCTACAGATGAGTTCCCTAGTTTAGCAATAGTCATTGGCATAACTGTAGATGGAGGATTATCAACATCATAAAGTTTAAAAAAGCGTTTCAAAATGGCGTCGTCCATTTTGCCATTGGCCTGGTGTACCAACACTTTTTTTACTTTATCGGGTGTTAAGCCAGCTTTTTCAAGCGTTGCTTTCATTACTAAGGGAACATGGGTTAGGGCATATTCATACACTTTTCTACCATCCATTTTCAAAAATAAATCGTTTTTTACAGCATACTCTGTATTGCTTGAGCAACCCATCTGTAAAAACCAGGCTTGGTTTAAAGTGTGCGACTGTGCTTTATGACTTATTATACCCGCACTTCCATCGCTTGCTGCCAAAATTGTTGCGCCAGCGCCATCAGCATATATCATGCTGTCTTTATCGTGTGGATCAATCACTCTGGATAAAGTTTCGGCACCTATTACCATTACTTTTTTTGCATCTCCAGATTTGATAAAATAGTCGGCCTGTATCATTCCTTGTAGCCATCCAGGGCAACCAAATGGCAAATCATAAGCTACACAATCAGGGTTTTCTATACCTAGTTTAAACTTTACCCTGCTTGCTAACGTTGGTACCATGTCTGTGCGGTTTTGTCCGGCTTTTACATCACCAAAATTATGAGCAATAATAATATAGTCTAATTCTTCGCCGCTAATTCCAGCAGTTTCTAAAGCTTCTTTTGCAGCAAAATAGGCTAAATCAGAAGTTACATATTTGTCTTCAGAATATCTGCGCTCTTCAATATCAGTAATGGATTGAAATTTATTGATAGCATCAATGTTCTTTCTGAGTTGAGGAGAACCATCTTTTTCGAAAAAAGTATGATCTAGAAAGTCTGAATTTTTGACAACTCTGTTTGGTACAAATTTACCAGTTCCTACAATTATCGACCTAATTTTATTACTCATTGACAATTAATTTAGACTAAATACTCAATTGGTTTAAGGTATAAAGTTATGGAATAAATTTTAAAATTATTATTTGTTATGTAAAATTTTGAATGTTTTAGATTTGTTAATTTACTAGTTAATTTTATTGTAATTTATTTAACTACTTATACAATCATAAAATTAGTACGGGAAGAAATTTATACTGAGTTACTATGGTTAGCTATTTTTTAGATAATTACAATTTGTGCTTTTGGTAGCGTATTTATTTACAATACGGAAAAATGGTTTATTAATTACTTTAAAAGATTTTAATTTTAAAATCTTTATTAAACACCAAAGCCGCTTCATTTTGAAAGCGGCTCTGGAATTAACAATTAAAACCTATAAATCCTAAAAGAAAGTGATGAAAATGCTTTTAGGTGTGATTAACCTTATCACTAATTTAGGTAAAAAATTTAGTTAATAACAAATTTTTAATAAAATTTACTGATAATATAACCATTTAGTTGTAGCTATAAACTATTTTAATTATAGTAATTACACTAAAAGAAATTATCAATAATTTAAGTTAATAAATGATTACTCCTGTTGCTGTAACAATTGAAGCAATTCTAACAGCATCAAAAATTCTTTCTTCTTTTGTATTTAATTTGATTAAAGAATCTTCATGAGCATTTACGCACATTTCGCAACCGTTAACCGCAGAAATAGCTAAACTCATTAATTCAAAAAACTCTTTTGTACCAACTGGCTTCATCATTAACTGCATTCTGATACGAGCAGGAATTTGAGTGTATTTTTCTTTTTGCGTAAAGTGACGGAATCTGTAAAAAACATTGTTTGAAGCTAATAAAGAAGCGCAAGAAACTGCTTCAGCTATTTCGTCTGCTGTTGCTTCAAATTTTAAGGAGTAGTTTTTATAAAACTCTATCAAAATAGCATTTTGGTTATTTGCTGCAATAGATAAACCTAGCAGTCCACATTCTTTTTCACTTAAGTGTTCTGAAGTTAATGTGCTGTTGAAATTTAATTTTAAATCTTTTAAATATTTAAAATCTGTAGCATTTAGTAAAGTTAGGGCTTTGTTATTTATTTCTGTTTCGCCAAATATGGCTAAAACTTCTTGCGTAGTCTCTGAAATATTCATGTTATTGATTATCAATTATTTATAAAAATTATTATTCATAAAAAAAGCCTCTTATAACTTAAGAGGCTTTTTTATGATCTTAAGATAAAGTTTCTTGTCCTTTTTCCCAGTTGCATGGGCAAAGTTCGTCTGTTTGTAAGCCGTCTAATACACGTAAAACTTCTTTAACATTACGTCCAACATTCAAATCATTTACACATACCCAACGGATAACTCCTTGTGGGTCTATAATAAATGTTGCTCTGTAAGCTACTTTTTCACCTGCTACTAAAATACCTAAATCTTCTGCTAAAGATTTTGAAGTATCGGCTAACATTGGAAATTTTAAACCTCTTAAATCATCGTGGTTATTTCTCCAAGCTAAGTGAACAAACTCAGAATCTGTAGAAGCGCCAATTAAAGTAGTATCTCTGTCTCTAAATTCGCTGTAATTATTATTAAATTCTGCAATTTCTGTTGGGCAAACAAAAGTGAAATCTTTTGGCCACCAAAACATAACTGTCCATTTATTATCTAAGTTAATTAAAGAAGAAGAATCTATTTCTTCAAATTCTTTACCTTTTTCTAAACTTACTACTGCTAATTTTTTAAACTCTGGAAATTTTTCTCCTATACCAATCATTTGCTCTATTTTTTTTAATTTGTTTTGTGGTGCAAATTTATATTTTTAGTTATAAAAAAGTAATTGTATGTTCTGATAGTGATATAGAAAAAAACTATTTTCTTTTATTGATATATAATCTAAATGGATAATATATTTATATTTCTACAATTTTATTTTTTATTGCATATAACACTAATCCAACCCTGCTTTTTACATTTAACTTGTAAAAAAGTTGGTCTCTGTAACCGTCAATGGTTCTCACGCTTAAACACATTTTATCTGCAATTTCTTTATTGCTCAATTGCTGGCATAGTAGTTTTAAAAAAATGGATTCATTAGCACTTAGTTTAACACCAATACTTGGTTTTTGTACAAAGCTTTTTTGTATTACTTTATTAATATATTTTGAGTAATAAACATCGTCTTTTGCCACTGCCGCTATCCCTTCAATAAATTCTTGCTGGTTGGCATCCTTTAAAATATAGCCTTCTACACCTGCTTTAATCATTTTCATAACTGTAGTTTCATCAGAGAACATAGATAAAACAATGATTTTAATTAATGGATAATCTGTTTTAAGCTTTGTAATTACCTCAAATCCATCAACATTTGGCATTTTAATGTCCAATAATAAAATGTCTGGTTTTATTTTTCCTTCTATTTTTTCTAATAATTCTTTCCCATCATTGGCTTCATAAATAATTTCAAACGCTGGTAAATCTTTTAATAAAGCCACTAAGCCACTTCTAAAAAGTTTGTGATCATCAGCTAAAGCTATCTTAATCTTTTTCATAGGAATTTTTGATAGGAACTTTTAAATTTACGGTTGTACCGCTGTTTATTACCGATGCTATGTTAATTGTAGCACCTAAAACTTTAGCTCTTTTTTTAATGTTTTTTAAACCCGAGCCTTGGTTTGTATCTTTTTCATTTACTAAAAAACCTTTACCGTTATCATTAATATTAAGTATAAAAAAATCAGTACTATAGTTAAGGTTTACAGTTATTTTATTTGCGTTGGCATGTTTAATAATATTGTTGATGCTTTCTTGAAAAATACGAAAAATTAATAAGTTGATTTGATCGGAAAAAACAAAGGCTTCGCTCTTAACATTAAAAGAAGTTTCAAACAAATCTGTTAAATTAATTCTGTTGAGTTCATTTTTTAAAGCTTCATCTAGGCCAAACTGTTTAATATAATCATAACTAAGGCTTTTAGATAGGTTACGTATATCTTTTATAACTGCAGCTACTATTTCTGCGCTACTATTGATTTTCTCTTCTATTTCTTCTTTACTTAATTCTTTTTTTAAACTTAAATTAAGTTGGAGAAAAGACAATACTTGGCCAATATTATCATGTATTTCTTCAGAAATATGATTAAAAGTTTCTTCTTGAATTTCTATTTGCGTTTGTAGTAATTCTTGTTGAAAGGCTATTTTTAGGTTTTCATTTTGCTGTTTTAAATTACCTCTTTTTTTAATATACAATAAAAAAAACAACAGTGTAAAAACTGCTAATATGACCAGTAAAATACTGGCAATAATTATTGCGCCAATTATATCTTCTGAGGTTTTCTCCATAAAACAAATGCAACCATAAAACAGCTATACAAAATAATGCTTAATACCCTTGGTACAAAATTATATAACGCTGTGCCATTTACAGCTAAATGGTGAGTTCTTATGTAATCAAATAAAGAAAAAACAATACAAACCCCGCTATAAAAAATTAAAATGCCTGAGGCTATCCATAAGCCGCTTTTAATATAAAATGCGTTTAAATCTACATCGTCTAACAAACAACGGTAAAAATAGTAGCAAGAAAATATTACTAAGACTATAGAAGATAGTAAAATAGAAGATATACTAAAACTTGAAGTTACACTTAAAAAATAACCATTAATTATTAGGTATAATAAACAGATGATAATAAATGGCATCTTAAGTTTTTGGTCTCTAATTAAACAGTAATAAATGAAACTGTAAAAAAGGGTAGTTATTGGAATTAAATAATTATATACCCAATAAGTGTTACTCTTGTAAAAGTAGTATATTAAATCCGAACTTACTTCAGCTAAAAAGGTTATCCCCAAAAAGGGGATAAACCAAAACATGTAAGAATTTTTTAATCTTTTAAAATTGTATAGAGCTACACAAAAAGCTAAAAACTCAAAATAGTATGTTGCTATCATGGATGCAAACTACCAATATTAAAAGGTTCAACTTCCTCTTCTTCTTCATCTGTTACAAATCCTTGCTTAGGGCGAGTTGCCTTTTTATCATCTAAATAAGGCCATAAAAACACTGTCAACTTCCCTTTAGATAGATTCGTAGGTTTGTTTTCCATAGTTATAACATCTCTATCGTAAACACCAAAACAAACTCTAATATTGTTAAAATTCACACCTGATAAAGTTTTATTCATCCAATCTTTAAGCTCAGAAAATTCAAAAGAAACCGATTCTGTTTGTAGCATTTTTTTTAGTACAGTTAAATCCATTGCTGTTTTTGAAGTTTTGTACAACTCTGTACAATCATTTGCCCATATTGGATCAACAGAGGTATTTATACCATTTAATTTTTTTTTACTGTCGTCTCCAAAAAATCTATCGTAAAAGGCAATTTTTAATTTGTCATCAATCATAATTTTAACGTTTAAATGAACCTAAAATTAGCCATTAACTAAATATGTTTTGTACAGCGATATAGCTTTTTTTAGAGGGTGTTTTAACGGTAGTAAATTGGGGCATATTGCTGAAATATTTTTAACTTTTAGTTGTCAATTTTGATTCAAATAAAACTTAAATATCATGAAAATTAGAAATGAAAATTTACAAATTATCGATTCAGAAAATTATGCCTTAGATGTTTTAAATGAATTGCAGTCTAATCCATTATTAAATATTAGTGAGGTTGAAGCTCAAAAAGCATTAGCAGATTTATATTATCAAACTTCTCTAATGGCAAATCAAAGTATTTTTAAAAATCAATATTACGCAATGCCCATTGCAAAAGTTGAGTTAAATAGAGGAGTTTCAATTAATAATTTATGGAAAATAGTAAAAAGGCACTTTTGTGCAATAGCTACACCGGCTTCAACTCAAGAAGAAATAGTAACTATAATAATAGCTGCCATTGCTCTAATTATGCCTTTAGGTATCATAATTATGCCACTTTTGGTAATTATAATTACTTATTTTTTAAAAAAGGGTATTGAAAATATCTGCTAAAAAATATAAACTTAGTATCAATTCCTTCAATTTATTCTTTAATGGAAACTATTTACGCCAATAACTACATCAACATCAGTTATCATAAAAACTTAAATATGTTAAATGGCGCATGGAATAATTGCAACAACGTAGATGATTATTTATGTGGGATTAATAATTTTAAAGCAGCTTTTTTAAACATTAAACCTAAACATACTTTATGGAATAATCTTAATTTGGATGCGTCACTTTGTGAAAACTTGCAAAAAAGAGCTAAGTCCTTCTTAAGCAATGAATATTTAAGTAAAAGCTTAACTGGTAAAATTGCAATGGTTTTACCAGAGCGGTTATATGCGAGGTTTAAAGTTAAGAACTTTTACGAAGAGCTTGACCAGGATATGAAATTGCGATTTTTTGAACAAGAAAAAAGTGCAACAGATTGGTTGGCTACTTCTTCTTGGCTAAAAGAGGCTGGCGCTGTTCCTCAATTAAATATTAAAGAAGCTAGCGATGATAAATATGAGCTTTCATTAACAATTAATAAATGTGATTATCAGAAATATACCACCATGTTAAATCATTTATTAAGAGGTCAAGAGTTTTGTTTAAAAAATTTAGATAATTTTAATAGCCTTACCTGTAGAGAGCAAGAGATTTTACAATACATTATTAAAGGTTTTAAAAATAATGATATAGCGGATTCTCTTTTTTTATCTGTAGAGACTATAAAAACACATAGAAAAAATATTTTAACCAAATTAAATTGTCAAAACGTTTTCCACTTAACACAATATTTAATGTTTTTCAAGTGCTAATTTTTTTGCTTAAATAAGAAGTTAGTTTAAATAGTGGGGGTCGGGGGTATTTATACCTTCGGCTTTTTTGTTTAGGCTATTTTTTATTGCTTCTCAAAATGTCATTAACAACTAGGTTTGAAAACACCTTTGCGCCCTCACTGTTCATGTGTGGGGCATCATAAAACAAAACTGTTTTAAGCAAAGGTTTATAATTGGAATAATCAAAAAATGGAATATGATAATTTCTCGCTATTTCTTTTCCTTTTTCTATTGTACTTTCCTTTATTTTATTTTTAGATAAATAAGGAGAACAAACAATAAATAATTTAATCTTAGCTTTTTTACAATCGTTTATAAATGTAGTAAATGCTTTTACTTTGGTACTATCTAATTCATAAATTTGAGGGAAGCGGTAATTTTCAATTTTGTCATTCCAGTTTGCTCTTATTGGTGTAAACCCTTTAATGTCTTCCTTTCTTTTTTTATTAATTTCTGTGTTGCCAATAGCAATTGTTAACATTTCTGAATTGTATGGATAAATATTAGAAATCAGTTTCAACTGTTCATACTTACCTCTTTTTAAAATAATTGATCGCATTTCTGGGTGGCTATCATAATAAGGTAGTAGGCAAGAAAGTATATCATAACTTCCTTCTCTTTTTTCAAAATCTTGAAGGTTTAAATCTAAAATAATAGTTTTAGGATGGTGTCTTTTTAAAACACTTTTTAAAATAGCAAGGTGGTACAAAATGGGACTTCCGTAACGGCCGGCGTTGAAACAAGATAATCGCATCTTATCTTCAAAAACAGTAGAAATGTAATGATATGAAGCCCTTGAAGATCCAAAAATTAAAATATCGGCTTTGGTTTTTTCAATAACATAAGTAGCTCTGTATTGTAAGCCACTCTCTTGTTTAAAATAAAAGTATTTTAAAAGGTTACCAATAGCGTAATCTAAAATAAAAACTAGCAGAAAAAATAAGAAGAATTTAAGCCCTAATAAATAAAATTTATTGGTTCTTAAGCGGTATAGTAATTGGGTTAATATCTTTCCCATTAAAATTGAAAATAGATAAACTGTCCGCCATCAAAAACTCCGAAAAGTAAAATGATAATTACCAATGAAGCATAAGACATATTTCTGATGATCCAATATTTGTTATTAAAAAAACTTACAGTTCCTCTGTAGTATTCTCGCTTATATTCAATTAATAATAGTGTAGCTATACCTGCCAAACTATAAATCATTTTAGAAGGATTTTCTATAAATAGAGGGCCTTTTAAGGTTGTTATTTTTTTAATAATCGTTATTGCATCATTAAAGTTGTTAACCCTAAAAAATATCCAAGAAAAGCATATTAATAAAAACGTAACTGAAATTTGGATAAACCTAGCCAAATTTGGCAAATTGGTTAAGCCTATTGTTTTTTCAAATTTTGTTCTAAAGTTAAGCGATATATTGCCAAATATGAGATAAAAACCATTTAATGCACCCCAAATAATATATGTCCAATTTGCGCCATGCCACAAACCACTAATTAAGAACACAATAAACAAATTGAAATACCACCGCGGTACTGAAACCTTATTGCCACCTATAGAAAAGTATAAATAATCTTTAAACCAGGTTGATAAGGAAATGTGCCAACGTTTCCAAAACTCTGCTACGTTGCGGGCAAAATATGGTCTATTAAAATTAGTCATTAAATGGAAGCCCATTACTTTGGATACGCCAATTGCGATATCAGAGTAAGCAGAAAAATCGCAATAAATTTGGAAGGCAAAAAAGATGGTGGCTACAAAAAAACTGAAGCCTGAGTGATGATCTGTATTGTTATAAACTGCATTTACATAGATAGCTAACCTATCGGCTATGACTAATTTTTTAAAAAACCCCCATAAAATTAGTTTTAACCCCTCAACAATTCTTGAGTAATCTACTTCATGTTTTTCTCTAAATTGGTGTAATAAATTTTGAGGACGTTCAATAGGACCGGCAACCAATTGAGGGTAAAACATTACATAAAGCGCATAAATACCAAAATGTTTTTCGGCTTTTTGGTTTCCTCTGTACACTTCTATGGTATAACTCATAGCCTGAAAGGTATGGAAAGAAAGGCCTATAGGAAGTAAAATAGGGAGGTAAGGAATTGGATTTGCTAAACCAAAACCATGCATTAAAAAAGCAAAATTATCATTTAAAAAATTAAAGTATTTAAATACACAAAGAACTGCAATATTGGCTACCAAACTTACTATAAGCAGTGTTTTGCGACGTCTTCCTTTTGCATGTTCTATAAATATTCCGGCAAAATAATCAACAACAATGGTTACCCCTAGTATTAAAATATAAATAGGAACAAATGCCATGTAGAAATAGCAACTGCATAGCAACAGTAAAAGCCATCTCCACTTATGCGGAATAACAAAGTAAAAAGAGGTTACTACAATAAAAAAAAATACAAAATGGAATGAGTTGAAGAGCATTTAACCACTAATATTTTCTAAATATAGCAATTACCGAAAATAAAATGATTTAAGTCTTAATTTTATTAATTTAAAGTAGCTGTTTGCAGCGGGATGAAATATCATTTATTTCAAAAAAATAATTTAAGTAATGCGTTTTTCATTAATTGCAGATACCCATTTGTCTTTACCGCATCTATCGCAAACGTGTTCTGTTGTATCATTTGTAGCCTCTTGAATGTTTCCACAGAATTTACAAGCATATTGAAATCCATTTTTAAAACTGTTTGATGTTTTATTGAAAGCATGAGGTAATATAGGTAAACCCATTTTAATGTTTTTTTCATCATAAAAGAAAATACTTATTTGCCCATTGGTTTCTAAAATAGCCAAATCAACTTGTCCTAAATGAGTGATATTTTTTAACCTTAGTTCTGTAAAAAATTCATCTTGTGCTAAGGCTTCTTTCGAAAAATTATCAATCGAAAATTCTCCATCTTCAATTAAATAAATAGGTTTACCTTCTAGCCAAGTTTCGATTTTTTTTGATCTTGAAATTAAAAAAGTAGTACCTCTGTATAAAAGTAAAATGATTATAAAAACGCAAATTGCAGGTATTAAGCCAACATCTTGATAAAATAATGGGTCTCCAGCAGCAGAACCTAATGTTAGAATAATAACCAACTCAAAAACTGAAAGCTGTTTTACCCCTCTGCGTCCTGCCAGCTTTAAAACAAGCATTGCAACCAAGTACATCACCACACACCTAAACAATACTTCTAAAAGAAAACTGTAAGGTAAATCATTCATTAAAAGTCTATTCCATTCAAAAATTTCTTTCATTTGGTTTTTTATCAACCTAATCAATTATCAAACCACAATTTGGTATAAATTATATTCGTGATTAGTTAAATATTTTTTCTTATTTGTATAGTATTGAAACATTTTTCAAAGAATAACTATGAAACAAATAACCATCCTTATTTTGTGTTTATCTGTCTTTACATTATCAGCTAAACCACAAAATGATTCATTAACTATCAATAATTTTAAAAACTGGCAAACCAAAAGAATTACAAAAGGAGTAAAATCAAAAACCATTCATTTTAATGATTGCAATTTTTTTAAAGCAAAACAGCACATCAGTATAATAGAGGTTTCGCCAAAATCAAATTCAAAATTCGATTTAGCTTATCAACCCAGCGAGTTATTAATTTTAGATACTATTGCCAAAAGAAAACAAGCTTTAGCAGCTATAAACGGCACCTTTTTCGATATTAAAAATGGAGGATCTGTTGATTATATAGAATCTAATGATACGGTTATTAACCAGAGTAGGTTAGGTAAAAATAATGTTAGGGCTGAGCATCAAAAAGGAGCAATATTATTTAATAATTATAAGTTAAGTATAGCCCAGTGGGACAAAACAGAAAATTGGGAACAAAAATTTGAAGCTACAGATGTAATGGTTACTGGGCCGGTCTTAATAATTAACCAAGAAAATGTTGTGATAGCAAATGACGCTTTTAATTTAGCAAGAGCACCTAGGAGTGCAATAGGAATAAAGGAGGACGGCACTGTGCTGATGGTAGCTATAGACGGTAGAATGATAGAGGCAGAAGGCGTAACAATTATAGAGCTTCAGCAAATAATGAAATGGTTAGGATGTAGCAATGCTATAAATTTAGATGGAGGTGGTTCTACTACTTTGTATGTGAAACATAAAAAAAACGGGCAAATTATTAATCACCCGTCTGATAATAAGATATTTGACAACGCAGGCCAAAGAAAAGTAGCTAATGCTATTTTATTGATAAAATAATTTTAGCTGTTGCTAGTTGGAATACCTTTCTCTCCAAACTCGTGGTAAATAGTACGAGATGGAAAGGCAAAATCAGCTCCGTTATTAAGCACAATTTCCATCACTTTAAAGTTTATTTCTTGCTTAATTTTCATATAAATATTGTAGTCAACTATTTCTATATAGTATAATACTTGAATGTTTAAAGATGATTCTCCGAAGCTATCGAAGGTAACTAATGTATCCATACTGGTCTCGTGATGCTTGTCTATATAAGCTTGAATATCATCACATATTTTTTTAATTGTACTGGCGGGGGTACCATATACAACACCAACATTAAATTTCACTCTTCTTAAATTTCTAAGCGTTAGGTTTTCTAACGGACTATCAATCATTGATTTGTTTGGGATAATCACCAAGGTTTTATCTAACGTACGCACTACTGTACTTCTAAAACCCACTTTTTCTACAACTGCATCATAACCAGCTACATGTACCAAATCTCCTACAACAAATGGTTTATCAGCAAAAATAGTAAAAGAGCCTAAAAGATTTTGTAAAGTGTCTTGGGCTGCGAGTGCAATAGCTAAACCACCAATACCTAAACCAGCAATAATTGTAGCAACATTCATATCAAACACAGCGCCCATCACTACAAAAACACCAAAAATAATCATCAAAATTTTACTCAATTCCCTCATAAAAGGAACCAATTGATCGTCAGTTTTCGATTCTGTTAAACTTGCTCTGTAGGCAAAAATATGCGATACAAAATCTACTAAGCGTAATAAAATTTTAAAGGTAGATATGATAATTAGCAGTAGAAATATTTTATCTAAAACCTCAATAATTGTTACAGTATAAGCCGCCTTGTTTATAACACGCTTAAAAACCACAACATCTAAAGGGTAAGTTAGTTGGTTAATTGCAACGTATATTAAAACAATAGTAATTAGAAATTCAATGGGTTTAAGTAGTAGCTCTAAAAATTTATCAACCTTAATTTCACTAGAATGCTTTTTGAAAAATGAAAATATTAATTTGCTTAGATACTTAGAAATTAATTTCTTTAAAATAAGCCCTATAATTAAGATGCAAAAAAAAAGCACATAACTTTTTAATGTATTGCCAAATACTATTTGGTTTAAAAAAGATAAATCCATATCCAATAATTTTATTGTTGCTAAAATGGTATTAAACAAAAAAACCTCCCGAAATAAATCGGAAGGCTCATTTTATATTTTTCGTAATTAAACTCTTCTAGTTTTAATACGAGCTGCTTTACCAGTAAGCTCACGTATGTAGTAGATTTTAGCTCTACGTACTTTACCGTGACTGTTAACTTCTACTTTATCAATATTAGGAGAATTTACAGGGAAAATACGCTCAACGCCAATACCGTTAGACATTTTACGTACAGTGAAAGTTTCAGTAGAGTTTGTACTGTTTCTTTGAATTACTACACCTTGGTAAACCTGAATACGTTCTTTGTTTCCCTCGCGAATTTTATAGTGAACACTTACTGTATCTCCAGCCTTAAATGCAGGGAAAGTTGTTCTTACTATGGCCTGCTCTTCTACAAATTTTACTAAATCCATGATTTTTTGCGATTTAAACGATAAAAAAAATTATTATCGCCCCCTAAATTTCGGAGTGCAATATTAGGTATTATTTTTTATAATTAAAAGTGAATTTTAAAAATTAAGCTTAATTATTTTTTTCTTTATTAAAAAAGGAGATTAATAAACCTTATTACCAATTGATTAGTTAAAGATCGCATTTAAAATTTACACTTTGTCTTTCTTTAAATCATCTCTGTCTTTCGAAATTTTCTTTAACAAAGCAATTTCTTGCGCCATTGCTTTGTTTTGTAAATGTAACTTAGAAGAAACCACGCTTAGGTGAAGCAGGTAAATTAAAATAACAAAAATACAGGCTGTAAAAACCAAATTTGCAGGCACAAAAACTCCAAATAAATCTGCCAAAATGTATAAACCATCTTTCCAAAAAGAAAACACTACCAACATTAAAGTAGATGCGCACCAAACAATAGCATATTCTTCTCTTAGTTTTCCTCTGATAATCAGTTTAGATATGTAAACTAAAAACAATATACTTACCACTAAAGTTATTACTTGAATTCTTATCATGCCTTATTGGATTTTACGTATAAAAGTGAAAAACATTGCCAAAGTAACCTTAAAACAGTAGTAAACAGATGCGGTGCTATTTATAGAAGATTCGCCAGCCATTCTTGCTGCCATAATTACAGGAGTTTCGTGAATTTTTAAACCAGCTTTTGCAAAAAGTACCAGTGTTTCTGGCTCTGGGTACTCATCTGGGTAATTTTTTACCGTTAAAGCAATTGCTTTTTTATCAAACAACCTAAAGCCCGATGTGCTATCGTAAATACTTTTCCCGGTAAATATTTTGTTAAGTATGTGGAAATAATTGATGCCAATTCGTCTGATAAAGGAAGATTGAAAACCGGTTTTTTCTATAAATCTAGAGCCAATTATCAAATTTGCAGCGGTTGTTTCACTGGCATTTAATAGTTTAATAAGCTCTTGTGGTGGGTGTTGCCCATCACCATCCATTTGTACTGCAAAATCAAAATTGTTTGCATAGGCAAATTTTAAACCACTTTGTACGGCACCACCAATTCCTAAATTAATAGGTAAATCAATTAAATGGATGTTAAATGGCGCTACTTTTTCAAGTGTTTTATCTTTAGAGCAATCATTAACTACAGCAATTTCTAAATGCCATTTTGGACTTAAATTTAATGCTTGTAATTGCTTAAGTAATGCTTCAATAGAATCTTCTTCATTATAACAAGGTATAATTACAAGTAATTTTTTCACCATTTATTTTTTTAAACAAGCAATAATAAAAAATGCTGTTGTTAAAAACTTAAAAAGATTTTAACATTATTCTAATAAATCTGGCCGTCTTTCTTGGGTTCTTTTCAAAGCCTCATCATGTCGCCAGTTTTCAATTTTGGTTTGGTCTCCGCTAAGTAAAATAGCAGGTACTTTATGTCCATTCCAATCTGCCGGGCGTGAGTAAACAGGAGCGTCTAATAACTCACCTTGAAAAGAGTCTGATAAAGCTGAAGTTTCATCATTTAAAACACCAGGAATTAAACGCACAACTGCATCAACTACAATCGCTGCGGGCAATTCTCCGCCCGATAAAACATAATCTCCAACAGATATTTCTCTGGTTACAAAAATATCTCGGATACGTTGGTCAATACCTTTATAATGCCCACACAAAATCATGATATTTTTTTTGCTAGAAAGTTCATTTGCAGCGCTTTGGTTTAGCGTAACACCGTCCGGAGTCATGAAAATAATTTCATCATAATCTCGCTCAGCTTTTAGTTTTTCAATACATTTAGCAAAAGGCTCAATTTGCATTACCATACCACTACCACCACCGTAAGGATAATCGTCAACACTTTTTTGCTTGTTGTGTGCGTATTCCCTTAAATTATGGACAATAATTTCTGCTTTACCTTTATTTTGCGCTCTTTGTAAAATAGAATGCGCAAACGGACTTTCTAATAAGCCTGGTAAAACTGTAATAATATCAAAACGCATCATTTTTTTAAATTAAGAATATTATTTTGGGCGTTCGAGCGGGCTTTACGCTATAATCCGCCAGCTGGCGGAGCTGCCGCTTCAATCCCTAACGCACTTTGCAAAAGGACTAAAAAATCCTATAATTCCCTCTAGCTCTGTGTTCTCCGAGTCCTCCGTGTTTAAAAAAACATTTACTTTGTACTCTTTGTGAAAACCTCCGTGTTCTTTGTGGTTAAAAGGAAAATTTATTTAAATTAAACAATCAAAAAACTATCCTTCCAAATACAACTCCAACAACCCTTCAGGCAAATCAAATTTAACCAGTTTTTTGTCCATATCAATCTCTAAAATAAAAGCTTCATTTAACGGAATTAAAACTTCTGTTTCTTTGTAATTCACAGTAGCTAAAAATTGTTGTGGGTATTCTCTAACTTCTAATATCTCTCCCAAATTACCTTTTTGCAAATCCTCGGCGTTAAAGCCAATTAAATCTGTAAATAAAAACTCTCCTTTTTTACGTTTGGGTTTTAGCCTGTTCAGTAGGTAAATTTTCTTTTTAGTAATGTGGTTGGCTTTGTCAATATGGTCAATATCTTCAAAATTAAAATAACCTACCATTGGCATAGGTATTTTATAATTTTCTACAAAAAAAGGGATCAACTTATTGTTAATTTCAATAAAAACTGATTTAATTTTAAGTTTTTCTGGCTCATCAAATGTAAATGCCACTTGCACTTCGCCTTTTAAACCTCTGGTTTTACTAATGTATCCTATTTCAAAGCAATCTTCTATTTTCATTCTTTGTGTTTGCTTAGTTTTTACTAAACATTTATTTTGCGAAGATATAGATTTTTTAAATGATGCTTGAAACTGTTATGAATGGAATTGGTACAAAATTTATTAGCTTTAAAATTATATAAACAAGCAATAATTTAGGAGTTTAAGAAATTAGGTTTTGAGAGCGGCTAATAATATGTTCTAAATTAAAACATAAAACAAGGTAAATATGAATACAAATCCAAAAGTTGACGAATTTTTTGATAAGCTTAGCCAATGGAAGCCAGAATTGGAGAAACTAAGAGCCATTGTTTTAGATTGCCAATTAATAGAAGAGTTAAAATGGGGACAACCTTGTTATACATCTAATAATACCAATGTTATTATTCTGGCAAATTTTAAAGCGCATTGTGCCATTAGTTTTTTAAAAGGTGTACTTTTAAATGATGCAGACCAAATTTTAATTTCTCCGGGAGAAAATTCTCAATCTGTAAGGTTTGTTAAATTTACCAGTATAAAAGAAATATTAAAATTAGAACCTGTTCTAAAAGCTTACCTATATGAAGCCATTGAAATAGAAAAACTAGGTTTAAAGATTGAAAAGAAAAAACCTGCTGAACTAGTATTGGTAAAAGAATTTCAAGAGTACTTAAACGCAAATGCTAAATTGAAAATCGCTTTTGAAGCACTAACGCCAGGAAGGCAAAGAGCCTACAATATGTTTTTTGAGTCGGCCAAACAAGTTAAAACCCGACATACAAGAATTAACAAATACATTACTCAAATTTTAAACGGACAAGGAATAAATGGTTGCACTTGCGGAATGTCAAAAAAACTTCCTTATTGCGATGGTTCGCATAAGTTTGTAGTATAAATACTTAATCATTAAAGCTAAATGTTTTTAATCTTTAAAATCTTTCTTACGTTTCAAAAACTCAGCATAAGATTTTTTAATGTAATTCATGTCATCATAATAGTTCCAATATTGCACATCAGCAGGTTTTGGGCGGTATAAATACATAAACTCTACTATGTCTTTATCTGGTATATCAATAGCTTTTTTAATTACAATGGTATTAAAATGCCTATCAACATTGCTTTCTGCATTTTCTCTTTGTATGTAATTCCCAAATCTTTGGGCATTATTGGCATCTTTACCAATAAGTTCATTTAACGCCGTTAACGGACTAAATATATAGGCTAAAATAGGAGGGTTACCATTGTAAAAAACGCCTTTACTTCTAAAACCGTCTAAAATTTCTTGTTGTTGTGCTTTTTTACTTTGTTCTTTTACTACAACTTCTTGCAATGCAATTGCCTTAGTTAAATAAATAATTAGGTTTTGTTTAACCAAAATTGCTTTACTTACATCATCAAAATTAGGTTTAGAAAAAAGTAAAGTATCGCCAATATTTGTTGCAATTTCAAAATTCCCCCATTCATCTGTAGTGGTATATTGTTTTGTTGCTTTATTAGTTACAACAGCATTTTCAATCCTGTTCGATTTACCTTTTTCAAAAACTAATCCTTTTACAACTACTTGTTGGGCAAAACTCAATAGATTAAAAGCTATAAAGCAAAATATAAGTAAGGCAGTTTTGTACGTCATATTATATCCCTAAAGATGATTAAAAATACTTAACTATCTAAAATTTTAGGCTATTTTAACATTTAATCTCCCTACAATTATTATGCACTAATTTATATGCCTATAAATTTTATCTTTGCAGATGATTAAATCTATGACTGGTTACGGTGCCAGCGTTACCGATTTGGCTAACGGAAAATATACCGTAGAAATAAAATCACTAAACAGCAAGTTTTTAGAACTTAACATAAAACTGCCTAAAGCTTTTTCCGATAAAGAGTTTTTTTTAAGAAACGAGTGCAGCAAGCTATTAGAACGTGGTAAAGTAATGTTAAGCATAAGTGCCGATGTTACCGATGCAGGCTCAAAAGCAGCAACAATTAATAAAGATTTATTAAAGCATTATTATACAGAATTAAAAGATGTAGCAACCCTTTTAGGCGATGATACTAAAGATTTAATGCCATTAGCCTTAAACCTTCCAGAAGTAGTAAAATTTGATGAAAATTCTGTTTCTGAGGAAGAGTGGAAATTGATGATTCAAACTTTTTATAAGGCAGAAGCTAATTTTCAGCAATTTAGAAAAGATGAAGGTGCAGTGCTTGAGCAAGATTTGAGCAACAGAATTACTAGTATTCTTAATTTTATGAATTTGGTGGTACACGAAGAGCCAAATCGTATCCCTGCTATTAAAGAAAAACTAAACAATATGCTTGCTGACGCTGTGGGTAAAGAAAATATTGACCAAAACAGGCTAGAGCAAGAGTTAATTTATTATATAGATAAATTAGATATTACCGAAGAAAAAGTACGCCTAAAAAGCCATTGCGATTATTTTTTAGAAACATTGAAAGATAAAGATGCTAATGGTAAAAAATTAGGTTTTATATCGCAAGAAATTGGTAGAGAAATTAATACCATGGGTTCTAAAGCCAATGATGCAAACTTACAACGCTATGTTGTAGGCATGAAAGAAGAATTAGAGAAAATAAAAGAACAATTGTTAAACGTTTTGTAAATAAGCTAAAAGCAATAAGCTAAAAGCTAAAAGCTTTCGGCATTTTGCTTTAGGCTTTCAGCTTAAGAAAGAATGCAAGGTAAACTCATTATATTTTCTGCGCCATCTGGTGCCGGAAAAACAACTATAGTACAACATTTATTAAAAACATTTCCTGATAAAATTGCTTTCTCTATTTCTGCCACCACTCGTGAGGCTAGGGGAGAAGAGCAACATGAAAGGGACTATTACTTTATTGGCAAAGAAGAGTTTTTACATAAGGTAGCAAAACACGAATTTGTAGAGTTTGAAGAAGTTTATTCTGGCACTTTTTATGGCACTTTAAAAAGTGAAATACAGCGCATTTGGGATAGTGGGAAAACAGTAATTTTTGATTTAGATGTAGAAGGTGGTTTACGTTTAAAAAAGAAATATGAAGAAAACGCTTTGGCTATTTTTGTACAGCCACCGTCTTTAGAAGTTTTAATTGAAAGATTAAAAGGCCGGGGTACCGAAACAGAATTTAAAGTTAAAGAACGGATTAATAAGGCCGCAAAAGAACTGGCTTACGCACCAAAGTTTGATGTTATTTTGAAAAATTACGATTTAGAAACAGCCTGTAAAGAAGCCGAACAATTGCTCTTAAACTTATTAAATAGTTAGTAAATTGCTTAACCAAATTTATGGTTATAAATCAAAAATATTAATGCATAAAAAATTATACAAGCACCTCTTATTAGTTGTTTTATGCCTTGGGTTTAACTCCTTATGCTACGGACAAAGTATTGCAGATAGCCTAATTAATCGTATTAATGGTACAGACACTACAGAAGCTAACAAAGCAAACGTTGTTGTTGATAGTACATATAATACTTTAATTAATCGAATTGATTTTTACACAACATCATTTAATGATATTACCAAAGTATTAAATGATGGGTTTGATACTTTAGATATAAGCGAAGGTTTACCCTTAATTGAAGAAAGATTAGAACAAGCCAATAAGTATAAACTCCTCACTTATCGCTCAATAAATACTTCACAAGATTATTTTGCTACCGCACAAAAACAACTCACTAAATGGGATGAAAGGCTGAGTTTATACAACGGTTCTCTAATTAAAATGAGAGAATTGATAACTGGTTTAACCACCGATTCTACTTTTCAAAAATTTCCGGAAGACAGCGTATTGAGAGAACGCTTTTTTATCCGACTAAATGCTTTAGGCGGCAAATGGCAAAAAATAGATTCCATAAGTAACAAAGCCGCGTTAGAAATTAGTTTTTTACAAACCCGAATTTCGGTTGCACAGGCTAAAGTTGATGATTTTAATGAGGAGGTGATTTTAAGTTTAAAACGCTTAAATGAAAAAACTTTCACCAAAGAGTACGATTATTTGTGGGATGTTAACTTTGATTCCTTTTTCAGTGATTTGATCAAGGGCATTAAAACAACAATAAGAATTAATTCTCGAGTATTAACTAGTTACATTATTTACAGTTACAAAGTTCACATTATTAATCTATTACTTTTTGTACTGTTAGCCGTTTGGCTCAATAAAAACCGGAACATACTTTTAAAAGCCTATGATAAAGATAACCCTGCTTTTGAGCATGCAAATTTAGTCTCAAAATATCCTACTATTGCGGCATTAGCCGTAACCTGCACTTTAGGGCCGTTTTTTTATTATCATCCGCCAATCATTCTCAATCAAATTTATTTAATCGTTCTGATGATTTGCGTAGGTGCTTTGATGCCCGGAGTTTATCCAAAATGGGCTATTAAATATTGGTTTTTATTTTTAGTATTCGTGGTACTATTTAGTTTCGGAAACCTTTATTTTCAGGTTTTTAGTAGCGAACGAATTGTATATTTTGGAGTAACAATTTTAGTTATTCTAGCTTCTTTACGGCTATTTAAAAAGTACTTTAAATTAGTTCCGGTACGCTATAAATCTTGGGCATTAATAATTGCCTACTCTTATTTTGCTTTATTAGCTACTGCATTTTTAGGAAATATTTTTGGTAGATACAACGTGGCGAAAATAGCAGGAACAACTGGTTTATTCACCCTAGTAGAAACCATCTGTTTAATATTATGCGTTAAAATAATAACCGAAGGTATTTTTCTGCAAATGGAAGTGGGGAAAATACATATCAACAGAATATCTTCCTACCTCGATTTTAAAAATCTTAAAAACCGTATTGGGAAATTGCTTCGTGTAATTTCAGTGTTTTTAATGTTAATTTACTTTACACAAAACCTTAACGTTTTTGATTCCATTTATACACAAATCAAAGATTTTTTAGTACTTAAAAGAGAAATTGGTAATAATACCTACACCTTTCTAGGCTTTTTCCTCTTTATATTTATCATTTACATTTCTACGGTAATATCAAAAGTCATTAGCTACTTTCTCGAATTTGCCGATCAACATGCTGAAAGTACATCGCGTAGAGCAAAATATAGCTCATCTATTTTATTAGTTCGTTTATCAATTTGGATTATAGGTTTCTTAATCGGTATTGCCGCATCGGGCATTCCATTAGATAAATTAACAATCATTTTAGGTGCATTGGGTGTTGGTATCGGTTTTGGTTTGCAAAATATTGTGAACAATGTGGTGTCTGGTATTGTAATGGTATTTGAAAAACCAATACAAGTTGGCGATTTAATTCAAGTAGAGAACGAAACCGGTACAGTAAGGTCCATGGGTATTAGAGCGAGTAAAATTTTAACGTTGGAGGGGTCTGAAGTTATTATTCCTAACGGAGATTTATTATCGAAAAACTTAATAAACTGGACACTTAGCAACACAAACAAAAGAGTTACTTTAGAAGTTGGGGTGGCTTATGGTACCGATATTGATAAGGTAAAAGAAATATTTCAGAACATTATTGATGCTAACGAGAAAATCATAAAAGTACCCGCACCGGCAATTATTTTAGATAGTTTTGGAGATAATTCTGTAAATTTTAAAGTTTTTTGTTGGGTATCTGACATAGATAATTGGCTTAGAATAAAAAGTATGTTAATGAGTAGTGTTTTTGAAGAATTTTATAAGCAAGATATCAAAATTCCGTTTCCACAACGAGATTTACACATTCATTTTAGTGAAGAAGAGCAATTAAAAAAAATAATTTCTAAACCAGACAAAGAGGAATGAAAATAGGATTGTTTTTTGGCTCTTTTAACCCAATTCATACTGGGCATTTAATTATCGCTAATTATATGGCAAATCATACCGAATTGGATAAAGTTTGGTTAGTGGTTTCGCCTCATAATCCTCTAAAAGAAAAAAAAGATCTAATACAAGTTTACGATAGGCTTGAAATGGCAAAATTAGCTACTGAGGAAGCTGATAATATTATAGTGAGTGATATTGAGCTTAAACTACCGCAACCTTCCTATACTATTGATACGCTAACGCATTTAAAAGCATTATATCCTGACCATGATTTTGTATTGATTATGGGTGCAGATAATTTAAAATCATTGAAAAAGTGGAAGAACTACGAGATTATTTTAAGGGATTACAGCATTTACGTTTATCCACGTCCAGGTTATGATGAGGCCGAATTAGCAAGTCACCCGTCGGTAACTGTTACTAATACTCCATTAATGGAGATTTCTTCAACTTTTATTAGGAGAGCAATTTCTAATGATAAAAGTGTGAGGTACTTTTTGCCGGATAAGGTAATTGAGTTTATTGATAGTAAGGGGTTGTATAAGTGATAATTTTTGCTTTCAAACACTACTGTTTGGAGGAAGGAAAGCTGCTTAAAGTTAATTGAAACATTAAAAATGGAGTATTTATCTACTAAAAAAATCTAACCCAATCCTGTCAATATGTTCTAATAACTTATTGTTACTTATTTTTTTATAGATAGAAACATCGAATTTGTAGGGGAGGAGTAAATCGTCCAATTCAAATTCTATAGATTGCAGTAGCGTTAAATCAATACCATCGCCAATTAAAGTTAAATCAATATCTGAGGCAGGTTTATAATTCCCTTTTGCCCTAGAACCATAAAGAATCACTTTTTCAACTTCTGGGTAATGAAAAAACACATCTTTAATTCTATTAATATCAGAAACATCTAATCCGGTATTTTTCATTTTATGTTAAATATTCTAAAGCTCGCTTCTTTTTTTTTCCATGTTTTTTTGGAAGATTAAAAATTCGGTATAATATTCATTTAAAATTTTTAAATAGATCTCTTCTGCCGTTTCCTCGTTGTAAGTATGTGAGGTTTTATTTCTACTTCCAATCATATCCATCCATATTTTTCCATTATGAATTAGTTGAAGTTCAAAAGCTTCTCTGGTAGCATCCCTACTTCCTCCTACAGTTGTATTACCTTGATAAACGGAGTAATCTTTCATCACATTCCAAGCTAGTTCATGCGTGTATTCAAAACGCTGTATCAATCCCTCTTTAATCATTTCATCTAAAACAAAACCTGTTTGTCCACCATCAATTGGTTTATCTTCATTTAAAAAATTAGATTCTATGTAGGTAATTGCTTGGCTTAACTTATCTAAAGCTTTTACAAAATTAGAGTACCGTTGTTCCCATCTAATATCTTGTTCCATTTTAACTTCTATTTTTATTAATTGTAAAGTTAAGTTTTCAAAATTGTTATTTATAATATAGACAGTTTACATCACTCACATTTTGTTAACGTAAGCTTATATGATTAAAATTGCTTAAAAACAAAAAAGCCTCGTACTTTATAAAAATACAAGGCTTTTTTAATATAAATCTATTTTATCTTAAGAACATCCCATAGAAGTTCCACAATTTAAACATTTGTAACAAGTACCAGAACGGATAGTTGTATGTCCGCAGCTGCTACAAGCAGGAGCGTCTGATTGTGCACCCATTGATAAATCAAATGATTGACCTTTTACTGTTGCTTTTGCAGTTGTAGCGGTTTCTTTAACTGGCGCTGGAGTGTAAATGTTTGTAGCATCAGTATTCACATCGCTATCTTGCATTGTTGGGTTGTCAGTAATAACATTTTGTTCTGTAATTACATGTACCAAATCTGTACGGTTTAGGTAATCGTAACCTAACATTCTAAAAATATAATCTATAATAGAAGTTGCAGATTTGATGTTTGCATGACCTGCAACCATTCCTGCTGGCTCAAAACGAGTGAAAGTAAATTTCTCTACATATTCTTCTAAAGGCACACCGTACTGTAAACCAACTGATACTGCAATTGCAAAACAGTTCATTAACGAACGGAATGTTGCACCTTCTTTGTGCATATCCACAAAAATTTCTCCTAAAGTACCATCTCCGTATTCTCCTGTTCTAACAAAAACAGTTTGTCCGTCAATGCTTGCTTTTTGAGTGTAACCTCTGCGTTTAGCTGGCATTACTTTCTTTTGTACTACTCTAGAAAGCTGACGCATAAAGCTTGTATCTTCTGAACGTTGTAAAATGGCGTTTGCTGCTTCTAAAACTTGTTCTGGTGTTAAATCACTTAATTTTAAATTTGCTGCTTCGCCTAAAACTTCTTCAACGCTATCTAATTTGTCTTCTTTAGTGTCAGATTTTGTAGATAAAGGTTGAGATAATTTACAACCATCACGGTAAAGTGCATTTGCTTTTAAACCTAAGCTCCAAGATAACTCGTAGCTTTCTTTAATTTCTTCAACTTTAGCTTCGTTTGGTAAGTTAATCGTTTTAGAAATTGCTCCAGAAAGGAAAGGTTGTGCTGCCGACATCATTTTAATGTGACCATGAGCATGGATATATCTCACTCCTTTTGCTCCGTTTTTGTTTGCACAATCAAATATTGGGTAATGCTCTTCTTTTAAGAAAGGCGCACCTTCAATGGTCATTGTTCCGCAAATAAATTCATTTGCTTCTGCAATTTGTGTACGAGAGAAACCTAATGATTTTAAGACATTAAAGTCTGGCGCATTGTATTGTTCGGCTTTAAAGCCTAAACGTTTTAAACAATCTTCGCCTAAAGTCCATACGTTAAAAGCGAAACCAATTTCAAAAGCAGAAACAATTGCTTTATCTAATTTTTCTAAATCAGCTTCAGTAAAACCTTTAGCTCTTAAGCTATCAGGATTAACATGAGGTGCATTTTTAATGGTAGCAGAACCTTTTGCGTAATTAACAATGGTTTCAATTTCATCCTCGTTATACTTTAAATTTCTTAAAGCCGCAGGTACTGCTTGGTTAATGATTTTGAAGTAACCACCACCACTTAATTTCTTGAATTTCACTAAGGCAAAATCAGGCTCAATACCAGTTGTATCGCAATCCATTACCAAACCAATAGTGCCGGTTGGTGCAATTACAGTGGTTTGTGCGTTACGGTAACCGTATTTTTCGCCCATTTCTACTGCTTTATCCCAAGCATTACAAGCTGCTGATAATAAATAATCAGGGCACATTTTTTGGTCAATTCCTGGAGGCGCTATTTCTAAACCTTCGTAATTATCTGTTGCGTTGTAAGCTGCATAACGGTGGTTACGCATTACTCTCAACATGTTATCTTTATTATCGTTGTAACGTTTAAAAGTACCTAACTCTCTTGCCATTTCAGCAGAGGTAGCGTAAGAAGTACCCGTCATAATTGCAGTAATTGCACCACCAATTGCTCTAGCTTTATCGCTATCGTAAGGAATACCAGCAACCATTAACATAGAACCTAAGTTGGCATAACCCAAACCTAATGTTCTGTAATCGTAAGATAGTTGTGCAACTTCTTTAGATGGGAATTGAGCCATCAAAACAGAAATTTCCAATACGGTTGTCCAAATACGAGAAGTATGTTCAAAACCTCTAACATCAAAAATCAAAGTTTTTAAATCGAAGAAATGACGTAAGTTAATGGAAGCTAAATTACAAGCTGTATTATCTAAGAACATGTACTCGCTACATGGGTTAGAAGCATTAATTCTTCCACCTGCAGGGCATGTATGCCATTCGTTTATAGTAGTGTCATATTGTACTCCAGGATCTGCACAAGCCCAAGCAGCAAAAGCGATATCATCCCAAAGTTTATTGGCATCAATGCTTTTCATTCTGCGGCCATCAGATCTAGCTGTTAAATCCCAAGTTTTACCTTCTTCTAATGCTTTAAAGAAAGTATTTGGAATACGTACCGAGTTGTTTGAGTTTTGACCAGATACAGTTCTGTAAGCTTCACCTTCATAATCTGAGGCGTAACCCGCAGCAATTAAAGCAGCTACTTTTTTCTCTTCTTCTACTTTCCAGTTTACAAAACTTTCAATTTCTGGGTGATCTAAGTCTAAACAAACCATTTTGGCTGCTCTTCTTGTTGTACCACCAGATTTAATTGCTCCAGCTGCTCTATCTCCAATTTTTAAGAAAGACATTAAGCCAGAAGAATAACCTCCACCGCTTAATTTTTCGCTTTCGCCTCTAATTCTTGAAAAGTTTGTTCCTACACCAGAACCGTATTTGAAAATACGAGCTTCACGAACCCAAAGATCCATAATTCCACCTTCGTTTACTAAATCATCCGCAACAGATAAAATGAAACAAGCGTGTGGTTGTGGGCGCTCATAAGCAGATGTTGATTTCTCTAACTCTTCTGTTGTTGGATTCACGAAATAATGACCTTGTGGGCCACCAGTAATTCCGTAAGAAGAATGTAAACCTGTATTAAACCATTGTGGAGAGTTTGGTGCAGCTAACTGACCAACTATAGTGTAAACTAATTCGTCGTAAAAAATCTCAGCGTCTTTTGTTGTAGCAAAATAACCGTAGCGTTCGCCCCACATTTTCCAGCAATTTGCTAAACGGTGTGCAACTTGTTTAATGCTGTTTTCAGAACCTGTTGTTCCGTCTGGCTGAGGAACACCTGCTTTTCTGAAATATTTTTGAGCTAAAATATCAGTAGCAACCTGAGACCAAGTGTTTGGCACTTCAACATCATGCATTTCAAAAACTGCATCGCCAGAAGGATTTCTGATAACCGATGATCTTTTATCGTAATTAAAAAGGTCGTAAACACTTTTTCCTTCTTTGCTAAAATAACGCTCAAATTTGAGACCTTTTGCAGTTTTGTTTGTAGAAGCTTTTGCCATTACTGATTAAATTTTGTAGTTAAAGACTGAACGAGTAAAAAACTTATGGGGTTTTTCATCAAATTTAATCTCATTATATGTATAAATGAATTTCAGTTTTCCACAAGAGAAATGATAAAATTGCTTTGTGTAACATCAACACTTATATAAGCCTTATTAATA
Source organism: Pedobacter alpinus (assembly GCF_042684645.1). NCBI lineage: Bacteria > Pseudomonadati > Bacteroidota > Sphingobacteriia > Sphingobacteriales > Sphingobacteriaceae > Pedobacter > Pedobacter alpinus. The sequence continues at coordinate 39,785 of NZ_JBHULV010000024.1, read as the reverse complement.
GGTAATTATAAGTGTGGAAAACTAAAAATTAGAACTTTTTTTGGTAAATTTCATCATAATTTGCACAGATGATATTCGCAATATTTTTACCTGATTTTATCTTAAAATCATTAATTTTTGTGAAACCTCTTATTGTTTAATGTAGAGTTTCTTTTACTTAAGTTTAGCTTAATATTTATAAGTAAAAACACGTTGCTATTTTCCTTTCACTTTAGAATTTACTAGACTTATTGTATAAATGTATGAGCTAAAAATATGATCATCCATTCTTGAGCGTGGAGTTGCGGACTACTAATTTTGGTTTGATATTTACAACTTTGATAAGATCTGCAACGGTGCCTTTTTTTATTTTTTGGAAGTATAGATTAGCTATACTTTTCCCAATTTCTTTACTAAACTGATCAATAGTAGTGATAGAAGGTTGGGTAATTTCTGTAAAGTCTTCATTAGAAAAACCACAAATACCCAATTGTTGAGGCACATTTATGCCTTTACTTTGCGCAACATCTAAAACACCCAATGCAGCAAAATCAGATGTGGAAGCAAATATAGCGTCTGGTGGCTCGGGTAATGCCAAAAGATTTTCAGTAGCTATTGCGCCAAGCTCGCGTGTCCAAGCGTTTTCTCTAATTAATTCTTTAATAACTGGAAAACCATTTTTTTTCAAAGCAGCTAAATATCCTGCTTTTCGCTCACGAAATATACTTAAATTTTGAGGTCCTTCTAATAGTGCAATGCGTTTATATCCTTGCTCAATCAAATGAGAAACTGCTTCAAATGCGGCTTCTTCATTGCCACTTAATACTTTATAGGTATCTAAAGTTTCATCAACCCTATCAAACTGAATAAGTTTAATATCATGTTCTGCTAAAGATTTTAGATGGCTATTATCTTCAAAATCTGCACTGGTAGATAAAATAATGCAACTTACATGTTGGTTAATCAATGTATCAATACATTTTATTTCTCTTTCAGCTGATTCGTTAGATTGGCAAATAATTAAGTTATAACCTTTTTGATACGTAACTTCTTCAATACCTGCAATAGCGTTAGCAAAAAAATTTTGGTTTATACGAGGAACAACAATTCCGATAGTTTGGTTTTCTCCCTTACGAAGGTTGGAGGCCATGCTATTTTGACGATAGTTTAATTCTTTTGCGGTTTTTAAAATTAAGGCTTTAGTAGTTTCGCTCACATTACTATTGCCACTTAGCGCTCTAGACACGGAAGATGCATTTAAATTCAGCTTTTTTGCAATATCGTAAATGGTGGTACGTTTTTGTTTTTCCATAACCTTTTACAATAATATGAAAAGATTTTAACGCAATCGATTGCTTTTACAGATTATTTATTTATTTTTGGGTTAAAGTATTACCAATTACTAAACAATAATATGCTATTACTAGGTATTGATGTAGGTACATCGTCCATAAAAGTTTCTGTTGTAGATTCAGCAACAGGTAAAAATATTGCCAGTGCAAGCTATCCAGAAAAAGAAACCGAAATTATTGCGGTAAAAAATGGTTGGGCAGAGCAGTCGCCAGAAATGTGGTGGAGCAATGTGCAACAAGCAATTTTAAAGTGTAACGCCAGCGGAAAATATGATCCAAAAAATATTGTTTCAATAGGTATTGCTTACCAAATGCATGGTTTGGTTTTGGTAGATAAAAATGGAAACAGTTTAAGAAACAGCATAATTTGGTGCGATAGCCGAGCAGTAGAAATTGGAAATAAAGCTTTCGCTGATTTAGGGGAGGACTTTTGCCTATCTCACTATTTAAATTCTCCAGGAAATTTTACAGCATCAAAATTGGCTTGGGTAAAGCAAAACGAGCCAGAGATTTATGCGAAAATTGATAAGATCATGTTGCCTGGCGATTATATCGCTTTAAAATTAACTGGCGAGGCTACTACCTCGGTATCTGCGCTTTCTGAAGGTGTTTTTTGGGATTTTGAAGCCGATAGTTTGGCTACCGAATTAATGGATTACTACGGTTTTTCTAAAGATTTAATACCAGAAATAAAACCAGTTTTTTCTACACATGGCACATTAAGTAAAGAAATTTCAGAGGTTTTGGGATTAAAAACTGGCGTTTGGGTAAGTTATAAAGCCGGCGATCAGCCAAATAATGCATTGTCTTTAAACGTAACCGAACCAGGCGAAGTAGCCGCAACCGCAGGAACATCTGGCGTTATTTATGGCGTAACTGATAAACTACTTTTTGACCAACAATCTAGGGTAAATACTTTTGCACATGTAAGCCACACCAAAACAGATAGCAGACTGGGTGTTTTACTTTGTATAAATGGAACCGGAAGTTTAAATAGATGGATTAAAAATATTGGTTCTGCAGATATGGATTATAAAACCATGAATGAACTTTCTGCAACTGTTAAAGAAGGTGCTGATGGTTTATCAGTTTTACCTTTTGGCAATGGTGCAGAGCGAATGCTGAATAATAAAATTGTTGGTGCTTCGCTACTAAATATAGACCTAAATATACATTCGCAAGCGCATATTTTTAGAGCAGTGCAAGAAGGTATTGCTTTCGCTTTCCGTTACGGTTTTGATATTTTGAAAGAAAACGGAATGCAGGCCTCAGTAATTAGAGCAGGTAAAGCAAACTTGTTTTTAAGCGATGTTTTTGCACAGAGTTTTGTGAATATTACCGGTGTACCTGTAGAATTATATGATAATGATGGCAGTCATGGTGCTGCTATTGGAGCCGGAATTGGAGCTGGAATTTTTGCTTCGGCAAGTGAGGCATTTGCAAATAGTAAAGTAATGCAATTAATTGAACCAAAAACTAACAATTTGGAAGAAGCTTATCAAAAGTGGGCGCATCTATTAAGCCAAAAGCTGTAGGCTTAGAACCGAAAGAGAAAACAAAAAGCATATTTAAAGATTTATAAAACAAATAACAATGGCAACAGAATTTTTTAAAGGAATTGAACAAATTAAGTTTGAAGGATTAGAAAGTGATAATCCCTTAGCGTTTAGATGGTATGATGCAGAACGCGTTATTGCTGGTAAAACAATGAAAGATCATTTACGTTTTGCGGGTGCTTATTGGCATTCATTTAACGGAAACGGTGCTGACCCATTTGGTGGACCAACACATATCTTTCCTTGGGATGCAAAAAGTGATGTAATTGAAAGAGCAAAAGACAAAATGGATGCGGCTTTTGAATTTTTAACAAAAATGAACTTGCCTTACTACTGTTTTCATGATGTGGATGTGGTTGATTATGGCAATGACATTGCTGAAAACGAAAGAAGATTGCAAGCGCTTACTGCTTATGCAAAACAAAAACAAGCTGATACCGGCATAAAATTATTGTGGGGAACGGCTAACTTATTCTCGCACAGCCGTTACATGAATGGCGCTTCTACCAATCCAGATTTTCACGTATTGGCACATGGTGCTGCACAAGTTAAATTTGCTTTGGATGCTACTATTGAATTAGGCGGAGAAAATTACACTTTTTGGGGTGGTAGAGAAGGTTACATGACTTTGTTAAATACCGACATGAAACGTGAGCAAGAGCATTTTGCTCAATTTTTACATGCTTCTAAAGATTACGCTCGTAAAAATGGATTTAAAGGAACTTTCTTTATTGAGCCAAAACCTTGTGAGCCATCTAAACACCAATATGATTATGATGCTGCAACTGTTTTAGGTTTCTTAGAAAAACATAATTTATCTGCTGATTTTAAATTGAATTTAGAGGTTAACCATGCTACTTTAGCTGGCCATACTTTCCAACACGAATTGCAAGTTGCTGTTGATGCCGGAATGTTAGGTTCTATAGATGCAAACCGTGGAGATTACCAAAATGGTTGGGATACTGACCAGTTTCCGAATGACATTAATGAATTAACGGAAGCTATGTTAATTATTTTAGATAGCGAAGGTATTCAAGGTGGTGGAATTAACTTTGATGCTAAAATTAGAAGAAACTCTACAGACCCGAAAGATTTATTTTACGCCCATGTTGGCGGAATGGATTTATTTGCAAGAGCTTTGGTTACTGCTGATAACATTCTTCAAAAATCTGACTACAAAAAAATCAGATCTGATAGGTATGCTTCTTTTGATAGCGGAAAAGGAGCGGAATTTGAAGCTGGTAAATTAAGTTTAGAAGATTTAAGAAATTATGCTGCTGAAAATGGTGAGCCAAAAACCATTAGCGGACAACAAGAGTTTTTAGAGAATTTAATTAACAGATATATTTAAGTTTCTTTTATTATTTTTAATAAGCAAAAAGAGCTGCCTCATTAATTTGAGACAGCTCTTTTTTATTTATTATGTTTTTGCAAAAAATCTACCTCACCCAATACCAAATAATACCGGGATTTTTCCTGTGGTCGGTGTTATCACCGAACCACAAAAGGCATTATAATCGCGGGCCATTTAAAACTGGTATTTGGGATTTTCTAGTTGTGATTATGTTTTTTTAATTTAAAGGCATAAGCGAAATTAAACCCAATGTATGTACCAGTATCACTAAATGTACCATTAGCCGAGCTGTTTTTTAAGGTCACATCATAAGTTCCGTTAATAATAGTGGTGTTAGATATGTTGTACTCGAGGCCAAATCTTAGCTGGTCGCCGTTTTTTTGAACTTTTGAAACACCACCACCCAAAATAAAAGTTGGATAAGTGGTTGGGTGAGTTTCTGTACGCATGTACCCTGCGTCAAGCCCTTGACCGGATGTAAAATTGGCTTCTACCCCTGCATTAACCCAAAATTTTTGTTTTGCATTATTCTCTAAGGTTTGATAACCAATTTTAAAAGGAACACTTAAAATCTGGAAAAAATATTCAGAACTTTTTATATGCAAATCATCTGAGCCTATATTGGCAGGATTACCCGTTAAATCTTTATTTTTTATCAAAATTTGATATCCAACTGGTAATATCCTAGCATTTAAACCTCCCGACATAAAAAAATGTGATTTTTCTGCAGTATAAGTAAGCCCAAAAGAAACTCCTGGACTATTATACTTTTCTAAAAGTTTGCCAGTTTCATTACTTTCAATTTTAGTTTGAGTAGCTAAAAATGTACCTGCATTAATAGCAACATAAGAAAAGATTGCCTTTTTTTCTTTTTGAGCGTACACGTTAAAAGTTGCCAATACGCAAAATATGTAAATTACAGATGATTTTACCATGTTAAAAGTTTGCTAAGATATAATTTATTACCATTAGGGCCTACTGAGTGTACACCCATCATTTGACCAGAAATGATTTTACTGGAATTAAGAAATTCAATTATTACACTTTTGTAGCTTCTACGTCTTTTCTCGACTTTAAAAGGTGTTCCAAACAATTGTGGGTCGCCGCAATTAACATCAACCACTGTTCCGTAAATTTTAGAGCTACATATCGTTGCAAACTTCTTCCAATTACCATTACTTTTCTTTTTAAAATTTTTAGTTTTCGCTACAATTCTTGTAAATAGACCTAGATAAGTTCCATTAAACGCAGCAACAAATTTCGCACTCCTAATATTATTGTCGTACATTTGGGAAGCATTTGGTAGAGCGTATCTCTCACTTCTTTTACAAATGCTATTGCCAGTATTTGTTGAAACTGTATTCGTTGAATTTGAATTTGTTGATAGGAGATTTTCAATGTCTAAGGTTACATATATTTTCTATGTTTGATTTAAAATCTTTATATAGTTTTATAGCTTGGCTCGCCTTAAAAGTTACATTTTCAACTCTTTTAATTTGGTCCGAGCTTTTTCGACAACTTGAAGTGATTGCTTAATAAAGCAATATAATAGCGTAAATTTTTAATCTCATAATACTGTTTTTATAAATAAATTAATTTTGTAAATTAAAAGCAACAATAATTAAAAATAACTAAATAAATTTAAAAACGGAGAAATATATTTTTTATAGTAGTTGTAATTACGTTTTAATTAAAAATTATAAAAAGCGTTGTTGATTTATTTTTAAAAATAAAATACGCTATCTAGAGGAAATAAAATTTCATAAATGAAACTCATATTAAATATATAGGATAAAATATTTTGCAAAAAATAATCTCAGAAAGCCCTATTTCAGTTATTGGCCTTAATTTTATTTTTAAAAACTTTATAAACCTACCTCACCCAATACCAAATAATTCCGGGATTAGGATTACCACAACATCCTAACCATGGTGCAGGACTATAGCCAGATACTGATACCAAAGTACCCCACCAATTACTATTAGCACTGCTACTTGTCGTAATTGCTCCTGATAAACCATTAGCGTACCAAGGCATTATTTTCTCAATTCCGTCATTACTATAAGACCAAGAATCAAATTTAGTATTTAGGGTTATATCTGTTTGTGTGTTGTTAGTATTTACAAAACTATAAGCTTGGTTTGCCGTCCAAATACCACCCCAACGCCCTCTGGCGGTTGCGTCAATCATATATTGGAATCCACTGACACTCTTTTTAAGATAATCCGCGTAAGCGATAATAGAATATTGCCCGTTAATTGTTGGATTTGATGGATTTCTTAAAATGGCGTTAGTACCTGTCCAGCCCGTAATACTATTATTACACATGATTAAAGTCCATCCACCGCCATCAGTAGTCATGTCTGCGTATATCTGAAAAGGAGTACCACTATTAATATTATCATTTTTTATCCAATATAAACCATCAGTAGATGCTGGGTAATCTGTTTTAATTTGATAAGCGCTGTTTCCGGCACTAGCTTGCGATAATCCGTCTCCAGCAGATTTGGTGTTAATTGCCTGCCCATATTTAGTTAAAGAATTATTGCTTGTTAAAGCTCCATTTTTATTAATATAATTTAAATCAGTAGTAGAAACTTGTCCGCTTTTAGTTAATGCCGATACATTATTAACGGTTAAAGTACTTGTAATAGCATTACCATAATAAAGACCGTTTGCTGTTTGAGTAGCGGTAATGGTAGTTGTTCCTCCACCAGTTATGGTAACTGTTGTGCCGCTAATTGTTGCAACGTTAGTATTGCTGCTTGTGTAAGTAATGGCAGCATTACTAAGCGAAACAGGTGCAACTATAGTATAAGGATCATCAAAATTTGTTTTTGTGAGATCTATAAAGTTACTTAGGTTAGGGTTTTGTAACACTGTAACAGTAACTTCACCATCAATAAAACAACTTCCACCTTCTGAAAAACCTCTAACAGAGTAAGAAGAGGTTTCTGTAGGAGTAACTATGATTGAAGCTGTATTTCCTAATGGCAGTGCACCATAAATTCCGTAATAAGAAGCCGTACTGTTTTCAACTTTTAATCTATCGTTGTTTGATAACACGGCATTGAATGCGAATATTTCTGCAACATCAGCAGTAGAGGATTCACTCTGATTAACCCTTAAACCGTTTGGTCCGGTAGTTCCTCCGTTTTGATTTACTGTTTTAGAGATTCCGTTTTCATATATTGCCGAAGCACTACCAGTTCCAGTTCCAGAATATACGTAAGCATTATTATCGGACGCTGTTCCACCTGCTTGCGAAACCCATCCATCAAAATGAGCTTGGCTTTTATTACCATTCCACCACCCTAACAACCAATTGTTAGTAGCGTTTAAAACCCTTCCTCTGGTTCCTGCGGTTTGTTTGGCGCCATAAATTACAGTATATGGAGGAGTAAAGTTTACATTATTTTTAATGTTTTGAGAATTAGTAAACCTTAAAATTGGTTTATTGTTTAATCCGTTAGCAACGTATAGTGGTTGTGCGTTGGTTGCAGATGGAGTCATGTTGTTTCCGTTTCCAGATTGATCGTAAAGTACTACGCAAAAACCAGCAGAACCATTTAACCAAGTTTCAATAGCTGCAGTATTTAAGTGAGTTCCAGTAAATCCAAAATCAGCTTCAGCATTATCGTTAGCTCTACGCAAACGAATTGCAGCACCTGTATAAGCAGATTTTAACAACCTTAAACCCACTGCTAATTTACTATTAGATACATTATTTAACGGTGTTGCATGATTAAAACCCCAAGAATATGAGTTCGACCCCGAAGCAGTAAGTATAACTGAATCACCCCTATTTATGGTAGTAGATGAAGGGGAAATACTAAGAGTAGGAAGATTTACAATATTTATTGGTCCTGAAACAGTACTAGTTATAGGGGGGGCTACAGAATCAGATACTACAACATAATAATAAGTGGTTCCTAAATTAGTACTTGGTGGAATAAAAGAAGCATTTGTAGCGTCGGGAATTAAAGTGCCTCCAGTATTACTAGTACTTGTATTACTAAACCATTGATAAGTAATGTTTTGTCCAGATGCTGCAACAGACAAACTAGGAGATGTAGTTCCAATACAAATACTTTGTGAGGATGCAGATGGTCCGCTCATTATTGCTAGTTGACATAATGTCATTGGGATACCGTAGTATGTGCCTTGGTTGCATTCAACATTTTGTCTGATATTACTGGCATTCAAAGTAGAAAAACCAATAACCTCACTTTGTAATATAGAACCACCAGTTGATCCACCATCGTAATTACCAACAAAAATTTTACTTAAATTATCTGTTTTAGAACTAATAGCTAAAACCATAGCCTCGTTAACCGGAGCTAAAGATTCGGAGGTTGTTTTAGAAATCCCATTTTTCCATATAGCAAGCGGAAACACATTGCTATGAAATCTTGTATTGTTGATTTCTAATAACCCACCAATTCTAGGAGTAGCGTCTAAAATAGAATGATAGTGTGGCAAAGTAGCAGATGGGGATTTAATTACAGAAGATATACTTGCTAAGTTTAAAGATCCGGAGTAAACCAGACCTTTATTTCCTGAAAAATCTATACTTACTTTTGTACCGATATATTTAAAATCCCCGCTAAATAATATTTGTGGCTGCTGGTTAGCATCGGCTTTAACCATATTTCTAATATTTCCACTTTGATCATACCAAATTGAAACAAAGGCATTTCCAGAACCAGCAAATGTTTTTACAGCCAGGGTATCTAAATTGCCACTTGCTAAAAAACCAATATCTTGCGTTGTATTATCACTACTTCTTCTTATTTGTATGGCGTTTCCCGTATAATTAGAAGAGAGCTGTCTTAAAGAATAAGCAACAGCAGCTGGTTCAGCGCTTGTTAGACCTAAATTATTTAAGGTATTTTGAGTGTATGCTGATTTAAAACCAAATAAAATCAACAAAAATAGAGCGAATTTTTTCATTGTTAATTTCTAATAGTAATAATCAAATTGAATTCTATCACTTAATGATAATGCATAAGCACCATTATTTGCCGAATTATATGTTAATGTGTTTCCAGTAACGCTGTATGCAGTATTGCTAATTCTAATACCGTTAATATACATTTTTACTTTACTATTTCCCGAAGGAGTTTGGGTTAAGGTAAAGCTAGTTTGAGCTGCTGTTGCCGAAAACTCATCTGCTACTTCTCTAACCGGAGCAGTTCCTAAGGATACTGTACCATCTGCCATTAAATATTGAGATGATGTACCACTTGGAGTTTTATAACCAGCAGCAGTAATAGTTCCGCTAGTTTTCACTGCAGTAATAAGAGTGTTTCCTAATTGAATGGTATTTGATCCATTTCCTATAGCATTGAAGCCAATAACAATTTGGTTAGATTCATTATTTGCATTGGGTTTAGTATTTACACCAATTAATATCGAGTTGTTAATTAATGTATTATGAGTAGATCCATCACTAATAAATCTACCAGCAAAGGCACCTAAAACAGCATTATTGCTACCAGTTGTATTTCTGTCGATGGCAGCTACTCCAATTGCAGTATTCCAATTTCCAGTGGTAGATTGTTCTAACGATTGAACACCATATCCAGTATTATAGGTACCAGTTGTATTGCTAGGAAGAGACATGCTTCCAGAAGCTGTATTACCACCACCAGTTGTATTAGAAGCTAAAGAATTATAGCCATTAGCTGTATTATTATTTCCTCCTATATTTGCTCTTAAAGCCATAGATCCTACTGCTGTATTATAACCTCCTGTAGTATTGCCTACCATGGTTTCAGAACCTAAACCTACATTATAACTACCAGTAGCATTATTTTGTAGTGTTAAATAGCCCACAGCCGTATTATCGTAAGCGTTGTTAAAATACAAAGCTTGACTTCCAAAAGCAGTATTTCTTGCACCAACAGAATTAGTTCGAAGCGTATTCAAACCAAACGCAGTATTTAAAAAGCCTGTAGTATTTGATTTTAATGCCTGAGAACCAAAAGTTGTGTTTGTAGAAATAGCCCCATTTCCCATACCTGCTGTAATCCCGTTTACGGTTAAATCATGTGCTCCTAAATTTACTGCGTTTGTGGCTCCAGAGTAAGGTATTAAGGTTTGCATTGCTTTAATTTTTGCATAAGGATTCAACATTGCAGCAGTATCAGCGGTGTTTACTTTAGTGTTTAACCCAGCAGTCATTGCAACCGATTTCGCATAAGGATTCAACATTGTTGCGGTATCAGCTGTATTCACTTTAGTATTTAATCCAGTAGTCATCGCCACAGCTTTCGCATAAGGATTCAACATTGCAGCAGTATCGGCGGTGTTTACTTTAGTATTTAATCCAGTAGTCATCGCCACAGCTTTTGCATAAGGATTCAACATTGTTGCGGTATCAGCGGTGTTTACTTTAGTATTTAATCCAGTAGTCATCGCCACAGCTTTTGCATAAGGATTTAACATTGCAGCAGTATCAGCGGTGTTTACTTTAGTATTTAATCCAGTAGTCATTGCCACAGCTTTTGCATAAGGATTCAACATTGCAGCAGTGTCAGCGGTATTTACTTTAGTATTTAAACCAGCTATTGTTGAAGCGGCTTTCGCGTAAGGATTCAACATGGCAGCAGTATCGGCGGTGTTTACTTTAGTATTTAAACCAGTAGTCATCGCCACAGCTTTAGCATAAGGATTCAACATTGCAGCAGTATCAGCGGTGTTTACTTTAGTGTTTAAACCAGCTATTGTTGAAGCAGCTTTCGCATAAGGATTTAACATGGCAGCAGTATCGGCGGTGTTTACTTTAGTATTTAAACCAGTAGTCATCGCCACAGCTTTAGCATAAGGATTCAACATGGCAGCAGTATCAGCGGTATTTACTTTAGTATTTAAACCAGCTATTGTTGAAGCAGCTTTCGCATAAGGATTCAACATTGCAGCAGTGTCAGCGGTATTTACTTTAGTATTTAAACCAGTAGTCATCGCCACAGCTTTCGCATAAGGATTCAACATTGCAGCAGTGTCAGCAGTATTCACTTTAGTGTTTAAACCAACAGTCATTGCAGCCGCTTTCGCATAAGGATTCAACATGGTAGCAGTGTCAGCAGTATTCACTTTGGTATTTAATCCAGTAGTCATCGCCACAGCTTTCGCATAAGGATTCAACATTGCAGCAGTATCGGCGGTGTTTACTTTAGTATTTAAACCAGTAGTCATCGCCATAGCTTTAGCATAAGGATTCAACATTGCAGCAGTATCAGCGGTGTTTACTTTGGTATTTAATCCAGTAGTCATCGCCACAGCTTTCGCATAAGGATTTAACATGGCAGCAGTATCAGCGGTATTCACTTTGGTATTTAATCCAGCAGTAGTTGAAGCAGCTTTCGCATAAGGATTCAACATTGCAGCAGTGTCAGCGGTATTTACTTTAGTATTTAAACCAGCTATTGTTGAAGCAGCTTTCGCATAAGGATTCAACATTGCAGCAGTGTCAGCGGTGTTTACTTTAGTGTTTAACCCAGCAGTCATTGCAACCGATTTCGCATAAGGATTCAACATTGTTGCGGTATCAGCTGTATTCACTTTAGTATTTAATCCAGTAGTCATCGCCACAGCTTTCGCATAAGGATTCAACATTGCAGCAGTATCGGCGGTGTTTACTTTAGTATTTAATCCAGTAGTCATCGCCACAGCTTTCGCATAAGGATTCAACATTGCAGCAGTATCGGCGGTGTTTACTTTAGTATTTAATCCAGCTATTGTTGAAGCAGCTTTCGCATAAGGATTCAACATTGTAGCGGTATCAGTAATGTTTACTTTACTATTTAAACCTGCTAGAGTTGAAGCTGCTTTAGCATACGGAATCAACATTGTAGCGGTATCAGTAATGTTTACTTTACTAATTAAACCTGCTAGAGTTGCAGCTGCTTTAGCATACGGATTTAACATTGTTGCGGTATCGGCTGTATTCACTTTAGTATTTAATCCAGCAGTAGTTGAAGCTGCTTTTGCATAAGGATTCAACATTGCGGCAGTATCAGCGGTGTTTACTTTGGTATTTAAACCAGCAGTCATCGCCACAGCTTTTGCATAAGGATTCAACATTGCAGCAGTGTCAGCAGTATTCACTTTGGTATTTAAACCAGCAGTCATCGCCACAGCTTTCGCATAAGGATTCAACATTGTAGCGGTATCAGCGGTGTTTACTTTAGTGTTTAAACCAGCTATTGTTGAAGCAGCTTTCGCATAAGGATTCAACATGGCAGCAGTATCGGCGGTGTTTACTTTAGTATTTAAACCAGTAGTCATCGCCATAGCTTTAGCATAAGGATTCAACATTGCAGCAGTATCAGCGGTGTTTACTTTAGTATTTAATCCAACAGTCATTGCAACCGATTTCGCATAAGGATTCAACATTGCAGCAGTATCAGCGGTGTTTACTTTAGCATTTAATCCAACAGTCATTGCAACCGATTTCGCATAAGGATTCAACATTGCAGCAGTATCAGCGGTATTCACTTTAGTGTTTAAACCAGCAACAGTTGAAGCAGCTTTTGCATAAGGATTCAACATTGCAGCAGTATCAGCGGTGTTTACTTTGGTATTTAAACCAGCAGTCATTGCAGCAGCTTTCGCATAAGGATTCAACATTGCGGCAGTATCAGCGGTATTTACTTTAGTATTTAAACCAGCTATTGTTGAAGCAGCTTTCGCATAAGGATTCAACATTGCGGCAGTATCAGCGGTGTTTACTTTAGTATTTAAACCAGCTAAAGTTAATTTTGAAACTGGTTTATCTAAATCCTTAGTGTTATCAACGTTTGACAATCCAAAAGAAGCTTTTATGCCATCTAAATTATTTGTTCCTGTACCGCCATGCTCAATGCTTACTATTCCAGTAACATTTGAGGCCTTACCAGCAATATCTCCAATAACCTTAGAGCCACTTATACTTTGTATTTTTATATCAGTAACATTTAAGTCGGCAATTTTAGAGGTAGTTACAGCACTATTTGCAATTGAAGGCTTAGGATAAACACCAGTTAAATCGCCTGACGCATTTCCAATTGGGTTTGCAGTAAATGCATTGAAAGCATAAGGAACAGATTGAAATTGTGTGGTGCCTAAATCAACAAAGTTGTTTGTCCCATTTACGTCAAATTCTAATTGTAAATATTTATTGCCTTGTGCCCAGTTAATCACTTCCATAGAACCAGAAGAACTTGTAACACCCTGACTGCCGATAATAATATTAAAAACACCTACAGGATTGGTGGTAGTTACCCTACTTTCAGAATAAACAATAACTCCAGTTGGTGTATTGTCATGTATTGATATTCTAACATGAATATTTTGATTTGCCAAAGCATCTCCTTTGGCATTTCGGGCTACACCCTGAAAGTTTAGTTGTAAAGGCGCTTGTGCCAAGGCCGAATATTGTGTAGCAATGAATATTATACCAAAAAGAATTATTAGTTTTTTCATATTTATTAGGTGTTATATTTTTTAAATTTTAACGATTTTAAAGGTGCCTCTTTTTGGTTTAAAAACTGTAGGACTTACAGCCATTACAACTTCTAGGTAATAGATGCCCGGACTTAATTTGCTTAAATCAAACTTTTCTAATTCATCACTATAAATATGATTAACAGATCTAGTTTCAAGCACAATACCCGAAAGGTTTAATAAAGTAAAGTTGATAGTTCCTTTTTGAGTTGTTTTAAGAGCAACGGTAAAGAAATCTTTTGTGGGGATAGGATATAAAGACACTTCATCATTTGTCCAAACATTGCCGAAATTGTTAGCAATAATTTTTTCAACATAGATGGGTTGTAAAACACCAGATGTTACCAATAAATTATTAGGATTGCTGAAACTTGCAATAGAGCAAGATTCTCCAATGCTCCAATCAAATTGATGCGTTCTTATGGTGGTTGTATTGCCTCCTACGTTAATAGTAGAAATAGCTAGGGTTTGAGAAAAACTTAGCTGATTAAAAAAAATAAATAATAGGATAAAATAAACTTTCTTCATGAAATAGTATTTGTTGGTTTTATACTATCCATGAAATAAAAAGTTTCAATTTTTACTTAAAAGATTAAGATTTTAAGTTTAGGATTATGGAACCATCCTAATCAATAGATTTATGATTAAAAAAAATATAAAAACAAAAATGTAAGCCAAAGGATTGGCAAAATTTAATGTCCAACCTAAACCAGGTCTTGCTTTTCTAACCCACAATTTTTCATTTTTAGTGTTAAAGTAAAATATTCCCCATATAAAATTATGAGGATGAGTATTCTTTTCTGGAAAATTAGCCATGTATAGTTTCCGATTTTCCGTAACGTTTAATTACGTCACCTTCATAATCCAACCATTCTTGCCAGCGTTTTTCTACATCAATACCAGTACCGTATTTACGAGCTAAACCTATAAATAAAGTATAATGAGTAGCTTCAGAAATCATTAATTCGTGGTAAAATTCTGATAGTTGTTTATCATCTACATGTTCTGATAATGTCTTAAAACGCTCACAACTTCTAGCTTCAATCATTGCGGCAAGCAGCAACCTATCTACCATGCTTTCAGTTCTTTTTGCTTCGCCACCACCACGTTTCAAAAATTTGATAAGTTCATTTACATAATTATCCTTACGTTCTAACCCTAAGCTATAACCACGCTCAATTATAATATCATGCACCCTTTTAAAGTGATCCATTTCTTCTTTTACCAACTCCGCCATTTCTGAAACTAATTCCGGAATTTGTGGATTTTGAATAATCAAAGTAATGGCATTAGTAGCAGCTTTTTGCTCGCAATAAGCATGGTCTGTTAAAATCTCTTCAATATTACTCTCAACTACATTTTTAACCCAAAATGGGTCGGTTGGTAACTGTAGCTTGAACATGGTTTTTTCGCTCATGTTGCAAAAATAAACAATGTTGGGTTTAGTTTAAATATTTATATGCTTTATGGCATAATTAAGATGAAATGCGCTCTTCACAAAAAAGGCTCAAATGCTATCAAACATTTGAGCCTTTAAATATTCATTTAAAATCCTACTTCATTAAAAACGCTTTAAAATCTTCAAAGCTATTATTCATTTCTACTTGGTGTTTATCTTTTTTATAAAGTTCAGCGACTTGTTCTGGCTCTTCATACTTAATACCCAACTCCTCAAAAACATCTGGAAATTTACAAGGATGCGCAGTTGCTAAAATAATATAAGCCGTTTTTTCTGTAACAGCAGTATTTTCTTTCAAATCTTTTACTGCTAAATAACCTGTTGCAGTATGCGGGCAAACTACATAATTTTTTGCCTTGTGAACTTCTAAAATCGCTTCTTTAATTTGCTCATCATTATAAGCACAAGCGCTCAACATTTCTTTTAGTTTTTCAATGTCGTTGTTAAACATATCCAAAATGCGTACAAAATTACTTGGGTCGCCAACGTCCATTGCGTTTGCTAATGTTTGCACAGATGGGCGAGCATTATAAACACCACTTTCTAAATACTGTGGAACAATATCATTGCTATTTGTGGCCGCAATAAATTTCTTTACTGGTAAACCCATTTTATAAGCTATCATTCCGGCAGCAATGTTCCCGAAATTTCCGCTTGGCGTTACAAAAACTAAATCTTCAAAATCGTTTTTAAGTTTGGCGTAAGTATTAGCATAATAAAACATTTGTGGAATTAACCTACTAATATTTATAGAGTTAGCCGATGTTAAATTTAGCTTAGCATTCAAATCTTCATCATGGAAAGCTCTTTTAACCAATGCTTGGCAATCGTCAAAAGTACCATCGATAGCTATGGCTTCAATGTTATTTCCATTTGTGGTTAACTGCAATTCTTGTATCAAGCTTACTTTTCCTTTAGGGTATAAAATGGTTACTTTAATACCCGGAACATT
This sequence comes from Pedobacter alpinus, assembly GCF_042684645.1. Classification (NCBI taxonomy): domain Bacteria; kingdom Pseudomonadati; phylum Bacteroidota; class Sphingobacteriia; order Sphingobacteriales; family Sphingobacteriaceae; genus Pedobacter; species Pedobacter alpinus. The sequence goes on along the minus strand of NZ_JBHULV010000024.1, from coordinate 23,643 downwards.
TAAAAAGCCTAAAGCTACCGCACCACCAGTATCACCAGATGTGGCTACTAAAATTTGTATTTCCTTTTGTTCTTTTTTAAGAAAATGAGCCATCATACGGCTCATAAAACGGCCTCCAAAATCTTTAAAAGCTAAAGAAGGGCCATGAAATAATTCCAACACAAAAGTATCATCCTGCAAAGGATATAATGGCGCTTCAAAATTTGCTGCTTCATCAACTATTGCCTTTAAATCTTCGGCAGAAATATCATCTTTTAATAAGGTATAAGCTATGTCAAAAGCAATTTCTGGTAAAGTTTTTTTATCCCAATTTTCCATCAAAATTTTATCTATTTGAGGCAAAATGGTAGGCATATATAATCCCTTATCAGCCGGAAGGCTATTAAAAACAGCTGTTTCTAAATCAACTGATAAGTCATGGTTTTTGGTGGAGTATAATTTCATTAATTAGATATGAGTAATGAGATGTGAGAATTGAGACGCTTTTAGCTTTCGGCATTAAGCCTTAAGCTAAAATAACTGGTCCTGTTTCGTTAATTTCTGATAAATAAATATTGCTTTTAATGCCTTTATCTGCTAGCATTCTTTGCAAATTTGTAATTACTTTTTGTCCGTCATCTGGAGATTTATACAAAGAGAATACCGTAGGCCCAGAGCCTGAAATACCAAAGCCTAAAGCACCATTTTCCATTGCGTAAGCTTTCATAAAATCAAATTCTGGAATTAAAATAGAGCGAATTGGCTCCACAATAACATCTTTTAAACATCTGCCTAATAAATCGTAATCATGAGTGTATAAAGAGCTAATTAAACCGGCAATATTTCCCCATTGCGTAACTGCATCTTTTAACAATACTTTTGAACGTATAATTTGACGAGCATCACGAGTAGGAACATCAACATGAGGATATAGTAAAGCACAATACAATTTTGGAACTGGCAAAGCAATTACTTCTAACGGATCGTAACTTTTTATTAGCGTAAAACCACCAAATAAAGCTGGCGCTACGTTATCAGCATGTCCATGTCCGCAAGCTAAAGCTTCGCCTTCCATGGCAAATGGCAATAATTCCATTTTACTTAAAGGTTGGCCTAACAATTCGTTTGCAGCAAATAAACCTGCTACAGCACTTGCAGAGCTTGAGCCTAAGCCGCTGCCCATGGGCATTTTCTTTTTAAGTTGGATATTTATCCCTAAATCTTCTCGTTCCAGTTTTTTTAGCAAGCTAATTACCGAAGCGCTAACCGTGTTTTTTTGCGGATCTAAAGGCAATTTTCCTTCATCTCCTTCTATAGATATAATTTTTACGCCCCGTTTATCCGTTAATTCCATAACCAACTCATCGCCTGGTTCGTTTACGGCAAAACCTAAAATATCGAAACCACAAACCACGTTAGCCACAGTTGCTGGTGCAAAAACTTTTATTGATTTTTTCATTAGCCTCATCCTATATCCTTCTTATAAAAGAAGGAATTCTTATCGTGTTTATTTTTATTTGGGCGTTTTAGCGGTCCGCCTGCTGGCGGATATATCTTTTTTGACTACTCTTCGCCTCCCTACCTACTAGACAGTCAGGCGTTAAGAGGGACAAAAAAGGATGCCGCTTCAATCCCTAATGCAACTTTTCAAATTTATTAAAGATTTCATCATGTTGAACATTCGAAAAAAGTAAGTTCATCAGAGATACATCTCACAAATATATATTAAATTCAATGTGCAAATCTTTGTTTTTAAGACCTTCATTCCTCAAGATAATGTTATCAAGTTTCGGTCTGTGAGGACACAGACCGAGGCGAAATTTTATTATTATTCCATGGTCTATGTCCTCACAGACCATTATATTATTCCATGGTCTGTGTCCTCACAGACCATTATTTATTTCAAACTTATAAAATTCCTAAACCTTAAAGCCTTCCGTCTTAAGCTTTCGAAGCCCCCACTTTCACCAAATCAGCAAAAACACCTGCAGCGGTAACAGCAGCGCCAGCACCTGGGCCTTTAACAACCATTTGGGTTTCGTTATACCTGTCTGTGGTAAAAGCGATAATATTATCACTACCAGATAAAGCGTAAAAAGGATGATATGCTCCTACAGCTTGCATACTAATTTCCACTTTTCCGTTTTCTAACTTGCCTATGTAACGCAAAACTTTTCCTGCTTCTGCAGCATCATTTTTCATTTGCTCAAAATGAGTATTTGAATTTTTTAACTCTTGATAAAAATCGGCAACAGACGGTGCTTTACTACAACTTTCCGGAATAATTTCTCCTAGCTCTACGTCTTTCGCATCTAAAGCTAAGCCAGCGTTACGAGCTAAAATCAACATCTTACGCATAAAATCAATTCCGCCCAAATCATCACGAGGATCTGGTTCTGTATAGCCTTTCTCTTGAGCCATTTTAACCACATCATGAAAATTAGCTTCGCCTTTAAAATTATTGAAAATGAAAGAAATTGTACCCGAAAGTATAGCTTCAATTTTCGAAATTTTATCGCCACTTACAATTAAATCATTTAAAGTTTTGATAATTGGCAAGCCAGCACCTACATTGGTTTCGTAATAAAAATCTACACCATGTTTTTGAGCGGTATTTTTTAAATCGGCAAATTGAGCATACTCGCCAGAGTTGGCAATTTTATTACAAGTAACTACAGATATATTTGCTTCAAAAGCTTCTTTGTAAAATTTAGATGGAAGCGGGCTAGCTGTATTGTCTATAAACACACAGTTGGGCAAATTTAAGGCTTTCATTTTAGCCACAAAAGAGGGTAAATCTGCTATTTCTGGAGCATTTGCTAAATCAGCCTGATAGCTATCTAAATTTATTCCATTGGTATCAATCAACATTTTTTTGGTGTTAATTAAACCTAATACTTTAATGTTAAGGAGGTTGTTTTTAGCTAAAAACGCTGCATGTCCGTTAATTTGACTCAACAATTCTTTACCAATATTGCCCACACCAACTACAAAAACATTCAATGTTTTCTGTAATTCGGCAAAAAAGGCATCATGCACTGCGTTTAATGCCTTTGATAAATCATCGTTATAGATAATAACCGAAATATTGTACTCTGACGAACCTTGCGCAATGGCTACCACATTTACGCCATTACGGCCTAAAGCATTAAAAAGTTTTCCAGAAATGCCTGGAGTTTTTTTCATGTTTTCGCCAACAATAGCCAAAATAGAAAGGTTAGTTTCAATTTTAACTGGCTCTAATTTGCCAGCCAATAATTCTAACTCAAACTCATTTGCTATTAATTCTTTCGCTTTTAAAGCATCATCTGGGTTAACTGCAAAAGTGATAGAATGTTCTGATGATGATTGTGTAATTAAAATTACGTTTACTTGTTCTCTTGATAGTAATGAAAACAAACGACCGCTAAAACCTGCTTTACCAATCATCCCGCTACCTTCAATATTGATAATACTAATATGGTCAACAGAAGAAATCCCTCTGATAGTGGTGTTTGATGGTTTTAAATCATGTTTAATAAAAGTGCCTTCAAAACTTGGTTCAAAGGTGTTTTTAATAACAATAGGGATTTTCTTTAAAAAAGCCGGAATCATAGTGGGCGGATAAATCACCTTTGCACCAAAGAAAGAAAGTTCCATAGCTTCGGTATATGAAAGTTCTTCCATAGAAAAAGCTTTTTTCACTCTTCTAGGGTCGGCAGTCATCATTCCGTTAACATCTGTCCAAACTTCAATTTGCGAAACATTTAAAGCAGCACCTAAAATAGCTGCGGTATAATCACTACCACCACGGCCTAAAGTGGTAATTTGATTTAAGTTATTACTTGCAATAAAGCCAGTTACAACTACTAAGTTATTAGTGTTTAATGAGAAGTAATTTTGAACTAACATATTGGTTTGGTCAAAATCTACTTTTGCATTTCCAAAACTGCTGTCCGTTTTTATAATTGTGGTAGCGTCTAAAAACTCAGTTTCTGGTTTTATAATCCTTAAAATGCGGCTAATCATAAAAGCCGAACTTCTTTCGCCAAAACTAACTACAGTGTCTTTTGTTTTTGGGCTTAACTCTTTTAAAGCAGCAACACCTTGCAAAATATCTTCTAACTCCTGAAAATAAAGCTTAAGCTTGGTAATTACCTGATTTTGCTGTTGCAAGCCTACTAATTCTTTAACAACTGCAAAATGTCTTTTTTCTAAATCTGTTAAATAAGGTGTAAAATCATTTCCAGCAACGGCCTCGTTTGCCATATTTAACAATTGGTTAGTTACGCCACCCATTGCAGATACGGCAATAACTATTTCTTCTTGTTCATCAATATTTGATTTCACAATACCCATTAGGGCTTTTAATGCTTCTACGGAACCTACGGATGTCCCCCCGAATTTTAGAATTTTCATTTTAATATATTATAAAAAAAGCGCCTTCCGTTTAATTGGAAGGCGCTGTATATGTTATTATTTAAGCATAAACTACCTTCCTATACGCAAAGCGTAGTGGTTGTTGTAGTGTATGTATTTGTTAATTTCATTTTTTGAATTTATTTGCCAAATCTAATGTTTCAAATTTTATTTGCCAACTTTTATGTAAATTATTTAATACAATCACATCACCCTAAAAAGACCCTACAAACATTCAACATCCTGAAAATTGACAAAGAATTTCAAACTATTCCTGATTTGAACACAACAAACAGAGATTTGACTACACAGACCAATAATTGTTGACTGACATTTGTGCCATTATTAAAAACATAAAAAAATGGCAACATTAAATTGGACAGCGGACAACATTCCTTCACAACAAGGAAAAACCATCTTAATCACAGGTGCAAACAGCGGACTTGGTTTTGAAGCAACAAAAGTGTTGAGTAAAAAAGGTGCTCACATCATTATGACTGCTCGAAACTTACGGAAAGGCAATGAAGCTTTAGAAGCTATCAAGAAAGAAAATCCAAATGCAAAGTTAGACTTAATGCAATTGGATTTGGCTGACTTGCACTCAATCCGAAAATTTTCAGATGAATTTCATTCAAAGTATTCAAAACTTGATGTTTTGGTAAATAATGCGGGTGTGATGAACCCACCCAAAAGAGAAGTGACAAAACAGAATTTTGAAGTTCAATTTGGCACCAATCATTTAGGCCATTTCTTACTCACTGGCTTGCTTTTGGATATACTTAAAAACACATCGAATTCAAGAATTTCGGTTCAAAGCAGCATCGTTCATAAAACAGAAAGTATGAAGCCTGATATTCATTTTGATGATTTGAACTTTGAAAAATCATATAACAGAGACCAAGCTTATGCCCAAAGCAAATTGGCTAACTTGCTTTTTGCATATGAATTAGACAGACGTTTGAAAGCCAACAATATCAACACTATTGTAACTGCGGCTCATCCTGGTTATACAAAAACAAACCTGCAAACAAATTCAGGATTTTTAATGTCGGTTATTTTGAATAACATTCTTGCCCAAAATGTAAAAATTGGAACTCTACCCATTTTAAGGGCAGCAACTGATGAAAATGCAAAGGGTTCCGAGTATTTTGGACCGACTAAGATGATGGAAATGAAAGGATATCCTGAGTTGGTAAAATCAAGTGATAAATCTTATGACAAAGATTTGGCTAAAAAACTATGGGAAGTGTCCGAAAAATTAACTAACCTAAAATACGAATTTTAATATGAAAACAGTAAAAATCGTATTAATCTGCCTGTTGGTTGTATTTTACCTTTTTATGGGGTCAATGCACTTTATACAACCCGAACAGTATTTTGCAATGATGCCTTCGTGGTTACCAGCACAAAAGGTTTTAATCATTTTGAGTGGAATTGTAGAAATTATTTTAGCAGTACTTTTAATACCAATTAAAACAAGAGCAATTGCTGCAAAGTTAATTATAGCTATGTTGGTGGTATTTTTCTTTGCAATTCATATTCCTGAAAGCATAGGCTACTACAAGACAGGTAACGAGAAGTTTGTTGCTAGCATCATAAGGCTACCTATTCAGTTTCTTTTTATTGCGTGGGCTTGGATGTTTGCAAAAAAATAATCTTCTAAAATGGAAACCTAAAAAGTCAACAATGTAAGTTCAAATCAAGCGTTGTTGATTTTTATTAAATTTGACCAATGGCAAAAAATGTAAATCATATCGCTATCAATTCCATTTCAGAGCTACATCGCCTAATGGGATTGCCTAAACCACTTCATCCATTAATCAGTTTGATTAATATGGATGAAGTACAATCATCTGAAAAAACAGAAGAACTACATTTTTTGCTTAATTTTTATGGAGTTTCTCTGAAAAAAAATATAAGTGGCAAATTAAAATACGGACAGAACTACTACGACTTTGATGAAGGTGTATTGGCTATGACAGCACCCAAACAAATTTTATCTGTAGGCAGCGAAGAAAATTACAAAGTATCAGGATATTGGTTAGTTTTTCATTCTGACTTTATATTAAATTATCCATTAGGAAAAGTTATAAAAGACTACGGTTTTTTTTCGTATACAGTAAATGAAGCCTTGCACCTTTCTGACAAAGAAGAAAAAATGCTCGAAGGAATATTTAAGAATATAGAGCAAGAATATCAGACATCAATAGATCAGTTTAGTCAAGATGTAATGGTTTCGCATCTTGAATTATTTTTGAACTATTGTAATCGTTTCTACAACAGACAATTTCTGACGAGAAAAAAAGCAGGAAATGACCTGTTGAGTAAAATGGAAGAATTGCTTGATGAATATTTTAAAAACGATAAACTTATAGAATCAGGACTTCCCACAGTTCAATATTTTGCAGAAATAATGAACGTTTCTTCCAATTATTTAAGTGATATGTTGAGAACACTCACAGGACAAAGCACACAACAGCATATTCACAACAAATTAATAGAAAAGGCAAAAGAAACATTGACAACAACCAATTTATCAGTAAGTGAGATTGCGTACCAGCTAGGCTTTGAGCATCCGCAATCGTTTAGTAAATTATTTAAGAGCAAAACAAATTTGACACCCATTGAATTTAGAGCTTCATTTAACTAACAAAGAAAGGGGCGAATAGCTAACGGCTAAGGTTTCGTTGAGTTTGAAGAACCAACAATGAAACCGTGGTTGAAAGGAACCGGACATATCACTTCTGTTAGGGACTTATCGTTGTTAGATTTCTATTAAAGCAATCAACACATTTCCTTTCAATTTCAGGTAAACAGGCACAATCTTCCCTCGTGAGGACTTGTTTTAAACCATTATACAATTCCATTTTTTTCTGATAAATTGCGCTTTTCAGGAAATTCATTGATTTTTTATCCTTGTAAATCGCTTATATTTACTTTATGATCGAGTGGGTTTTTTTAATCATTTTGGGTTTTTAGACAAACTTGCGTTAGTAAACTTTACAAAACGCATCGATAAAAACAGAAAAAAGATTCTAATGATGAATGACAATTATTTAAAGTCTGAGCTCTATAGTTCCATTAAAAACGATGAACAAATTTTTGATTTTATTCAAGATAATTGCTTGGATGGGCTCTGGTATTGGGATTTAGAAAAACCCGAGAACGAGTGGATGAACCCTCGATTTTGGCACATCTTAGGTTACAACCCGAATGAAATGCTTCATTCGCCAAGTGCCTGGCAACACATTATTAATCAAAACGATTTACAAGTTGCCATAGATAATTTGCAAAAGCATTTGGCAAACGAAAACCATCCTTACGTCCAAATTGTTAGGTACCGGCACAAAGAAGGACACACCGTTTGGATTAGATGCAAAGGCAAAGCCATACGAGACCAACAAGGCAAACCTACTCGAATGTTAGGTGTACATAACGACATAACAGATTTTAAGAATAAAGAAATACGTTACAAGTCTTTAATAGAAGGTACCAATGTTGGTACTTGGGAATGGAATGTGCAAACCGGGCAAACGGTATTTAACGAGCGCTGGGCAAACATAGTAGGATTTACGCTTGACGAGTTGGCACCAATAAGTATAGAAACCTGGATGAAATTGGCTCACCCAGATGATTTAGAGGAATCGGGCAGGCGATTAAATGAGTGCTTCGAAAAAAAAGCTGAGTATTACGAGTTTGAAGCTCGTATGAGACACAAAAACGGGCAATGGGTTTGGGTATTTGACCGAGGAAAAGTATTTGAATGGACAGAAGATGGCAAGCCATTGATGATGTATGGAACCCACCAGGATATTAACGAACGAAAGAAAAAAGAAGAAGAACTTAGCATTAGCGAGGAGGCATTTAGAGGGAATTTTGAGAATGCTGCCATAGGCATGGCCCTATTAGATCCAAATGGCAAATGGCTAAAAATAAACAAAAAACTGAGCGACATTGTAGGCTATTCTGAAGAGGAGTTATTAAAACTCACTTTTCAGGATATTACTCACCCCGAAGATTTGGACAAAGACTTAAGCCTTTTGCAAGAATTAGTGCAGGAGAAAAGAAGCCATTATCATTTAGAGAAGCGATACTACCACAAACTGGGCCATATTGTACACATTTTTCTGGCGGTATCAATGGTAAAAAATAATGAGGGTGAGGTGCTCTATTTTATTTCACAAATTATTGATATTTCGGCATTAAAAAAGATAGAGAATGAAATTAAATCATTGCTAACTATTACCAATGAGCAAAATGCAAGGCTGCGGAATTTTGCGCACATTGTATCTCACAATTTAAGATCACACAGTAGCGGAATCTCTGGCATATTAGAATTACTTAAACTTGAATATCCAGATATAGCAAACAACGAATTGGTTATGTTAGCCACTCGGGGTGCCATAAATTTAGTGCAAACCGTGAATGATTTAACCGAGGTAGTTCAGATTAATTTAAACGAGGCAAAGGCTTCCAGTATTAATTTATTTGATGTTATCCAAAAAAATATTGAAAGCCTCAATATGCAAATAACACAAGCTGGGATTGATGTAAATAACAAAGTAAATAAGCAAATTTATATTAAAGGCGTACCAGCGTATGTTGATAGTATTGTACTCAATTTAATAACAAATGCAATTAAATACCGAAGTGAAGAAAGAAAAAGTTACCTGAATATTGATGTGAAAATTACAGAATCTAAGGTAACTGTTCTATTTGAAGACAATGGACTTGGTATTGACCTTAAACGAAATGGCGATAAAGTGTTTGGTATGTATAAAACCTTTCATCAACACCAAGACTCAAGAGGTGTGGGACTATTTATAACCAAAAATCAAATTGAGAGTATGGGCGGCAAAATAAAAGTTAGCAGCGAGGAGAATGTTGGAACTACGTTTTCAGTTACCTTGCCGGTATGAAGTTACAAAAGGCATTTATTTATCAGAAAAATCTTAACCACCATAAAGTAATTATTTAATAAACCATATCAAAAATGAGAAAAATTGAGCTAGCCTGTATTATTGAAGACGATCCGATGCATTTATTTTTAACAAAAAAATACATTGAGCTTACCGGTCTTGTTGAAAAAATATTGGTTTGTAAAAACGGAAAAGATGCATATGAGACAATAAAAGCATTGTTTGTAAATAGTGAAAAATTGCCGCAAATAATTTTTTTAGACTTGAATATGCCTGTGTGGGATGGTTGGCAGTTTTTAGACGAATTCACAAAAATACCAGTTAAACAAAAAATTACAATTTATATTTTAACCAGCTCAGTTTACCAAGATGACATAAATAGAGCAGAAACATACAGTTTAACAAGCAACTATTTAGTAAAGCCAATAAGTCATGAGCAAATGAAGACAGTTTTATCGGAATTAGTTTGTAGTTAACTTTTTAATCAATGAGCATTCAAAACGTTTACTCACACGGGTTTTGCGTCAGGCGGACTTACATGCAGTGCTTTGTGCTTCTATTCATTTCACTGTTATTTGATAGTTTAATGTCCAGAAACCATTACGTATAATGCTTACGTCGAATACAAAGCCATCAGAAAAAACTTTTACGGACGCCATCTTTACAACTATAAGCACAGAAATTCTCTCCCATTTAGAAAATCTAATTCTATTTATAAACAAGCTGCAATAAATTCCCTAAACTTTATATCCAATAACAGTTCATCTAAACTCCAAAAACCTCGTTATCATTTAAATTATCAGCACAAAACATTAAAAAACCAAAATCATAATGTAATTAAACTTTAAACACTTAAATAAAATCTTATTTTTACAGCCCAGCATTGCCAAAATGGCTTAAATAGCGCCATGGCTTAATTGTTGATTTTACAAGAAAAAAGAATACAAAAAGAAGATGTTAAGTTTTATAAATAAAATATTTGGTAGCAAGTCTGATCGTGATGTTAAAGCTGCAAGACCATTAGTAGAAAAAATTAAAGGTGAATACGAAAAATTAAGTACGCTTTCTCATGACGAGTTAAGGGCAAAAACTTTAGATTTTAAGCAACGTATTAAAACATCGTTAGCTGATATTGATGCTAAAATTCAGGAAATTAAAACCAATGTTTTAGATAATCCGGACATGCCTTTGCATGAGAAAACCGATTTTTACGATGAGATTGACCGCTTAGGTAAAGAAAGTAACAAAACGCTTGAAGCTACTTTATTAGAAATATTGCCAGAAGCTTTTGCGGTAATGAAAGATACTGCTCGCCGATTTACAGAAAACGAGAAAATAGAAGTAACCGCAACTGATTTTGATAGAGAATTAGCTACCCGCAAGCCAAACGTATTAATTAAAGGCGAAAAAGCTGTGCACCATAACTCATGGTTAGCAGCAGGTACAGAAGTAAAGTGGAACATGGTACATTACGATGTACAGCTTATTGGTGGTATTGTTTTGCATGAAGGTAAAATTGCAGAGATGGCAACTGGTGAGGGTAAAACCTTAGTAGGTACTTTACCAATTTATTTAAATGCGTTATCTGGCGAAGGTATTCACGTAGTAACTGTGAATGATTATTTAGCCCGACGTGATAGTGAGTGGAATGGTCCAATTTTCGAGTTTCATGGTTTAGCTGTTGATTGTATTGATAAGCACCAACCAAACTCGCCACAAAGAAGAAAAGCTTACCAAGCAGATGTGGTTTACGGAACCAATAACGAATTTGGTTTTGATTACCTGCGTGACAATATGACACGCTCGCCAGAAGAATTGGTACAAGGTAAGTTACACTTTGCCATTGTAGATGAGGTAGATTCGGTTTTAATTGATGATGCTCGTACGCCATTAATTATATCTGGCCCAATACCAAGAGGTGATGAGCATGAATTTTACGATTTAAAACCCAGAATTGAACGTTTAGTAAATGCACAAAAAAACTACGTTCAAGGTGCGTTAAACGAAGCAAAAAAATTAATTGCAGATGGTAAAACTGGCCCCGAAGAAGGTGAAGGTGGTTTAGCTTTATTTAGAGCTTACCGTGGTTTACCAAAAAATAAAGCATTAATTAAATTTTTAAGTGAGAGCGGGATGAGAACCATCCTTAACAAAACTGAAAATTATTACATGCAAGATCAAAATAAAGAAATGCCAAAAGCAGATCAAGAGCTTTTCTTTGTGATTGACGAAAAAAATAACCAAGTTGAATTATCTGAAAAGGGAATTGAATTAATTACTGCTTCTGGTGAAGATGCACACTTTTTTGTGATGCCAGATGTAGGTACCGAAATTGCTGATATTGAAAAATCTAATTTAGCTACAGAAGATAAAGTGGTTAAAAAAGAAGAATTAATCAGAGATTTCTCTATCAAATCTGAGCGTATTCACTCTGTTAATCAACTTTTAAAAGCTTATACTTTATTCGAAAAAGATACAGAATATATTATTGACGAAGGAAAAGTTAAAATTGTTGATGAGCAAACAGGTCGTATTATGGATGGCCGCCGTTACTCTGACGGTTTGCACCAGGCAATAGAAGCCAAAGAAAATGTAAAAGTAGAAGATGCTACCCAAACTTACGCAACCATAACGCTTCAAAATTACTTTAGAATGTACCACAAGTTAGCCGGTATGACGGGTACTGCGGTTACAGAAGCAGGTGAACTTTGGCAAATTTATAAATTGGACGTAGTTGAAATTCCAACAAACCGCCCAATAGTACGAGACGATAGACAAGATAAAGTTTACCGTACCATGCGAGAAAAATACAATGCCGTTGCAGAAGAAATTGTAGAATTAACAGAAGCCGGTCGCCCTGTGTTAGTGGGTACAACATCTGTAGAAATTTCAGAATTATTAAGCCGTATGCTTAAAATGAAAGGAATTAAACATAATGTATTAAACGCAAAATTACACCAACGCGAGGCAGATATTGTTGCCGAAGCAGGTAAAGCTGGTCAGGTTACCATTGCAACCAATATGGCTGGCCGTGGTACAGATATTAAATTGGGCGAAGGCGTAAAAGCATCAGGTGGTTTGGCCATTGTAGGTACAGAGCGTCATGAGTCTCGTCGTGTAGATAGGCAGTTAAGAGGTCGTTCTGGCCGTCAGGGAGACCCAGGTTCTACACAGTTCTTTGTGTCTTTAGAAGATAATTTGATGCGTCTTTTTGGCTCTGAACGTATTGCTGGTTTAATGGTACGTATGGGATTAGAGGATGGCGAAGTAATTCAGCATTCAATGATTACCAACTCTATTGAAAGAGCGCAAAAGAAAGTAGAAGAAAACAACTTTGGTATTCGTAAGCGTTTGTTAGAGTATGATGATGTGATGAACTCGCAACGTAACGTAATTTACACCAAACGTAAAAACGCATTATTTGGCGAACGTTTAGATGTAGATATCGAAAACATGATTTTAGATGTTGTTGATGATATTGTTATCGAGTATAAAGAAAGTAACAATTATGAAGGTTTAAAATTAGAATTGTTAAGACTTTTTGTTTTAGACACCACAATAACTGCAGATGAGTTTGCTTCATCTAATATTGATAAACTTGCCGATAGGGTTTTTGTAGAAGCAAGCACTTATTACAAAAATAAATCTGCTGATGTTGCAGCACAAGCTTACCCAGTATTAAAAGACGTTTTTGAAACCAGAGGCGAAAATATTGAAAGCATCATAGTTCCGTTTACTGATGGTTCACATGGCATTCAAGTTGCAGCTCCATTAAAAAAATCGGTAGAAAACAAAGGTAAAGAAGTAGTAAAAGCTTTTGAAAAAACCATTACGCTTTCGCTGATTGATGATACTTGGAAAGAGCATTTGCGTGAAATGGATGATTTAAAACAATCTGTACAAAACGCAGTTTATGAGCAAAAAGACCCATTGGTAGTTTACAAAATGGAAGCTTTCAATTTGTTTAAACAAATGCTTTCTGTTGTAAATAAAGATGTAGTAAGCTTTTTGTTTAAAGGCATCATTCCGGTACAAGGTAACGCACCTTTAAGAGAAGCTGCGCCACAGCCTAAAACGGACATGAGCAAGCTAAAAACATCTAAAGCAGATAATGTTAACGAAAATAACGGCGTACCTATTGAAGATACCAGAGAATTACAAAAAACACAGCCAATAAGAGCTGAAGTTAAAATTGGTAGAAACGACCCTTGCCCTTGTGGTAGCGGTAAAAAATACAAAAGCTGCCACGGACAATTATAAATGAATATTAAAAGAAGCTTATTTACATTATTAATTAGCCTTTTAGCCGCCGGTGCTTTTTCGCAAGAAGCTGCAAAGGTAACAGTAATAAAAGATCCATTAATTGATAGTTTGATAGCTAGAAGAATTGCACTTAACAAAGGTGTTAATAGAGATGGTACACCTATTATTGTTTACGGCTACAGGGTACAAGTTTTTTTTGGTAACGATAGAAAAGAAGCATATAATGAGCAATCTCGTTTCAATTCTTTGTATCCAGAGCTTGCAACTTACATATCTTATACCCAGCCCAATTACAGGGTTAAGGTAGGCGATTTTAGAACCAAGGCCGAAGCCCAAAAATTATTAAATGAGTTAAGACCGCAATTTCCAACACTTTTTATTTTTAACGAGCGCATTAATCCTCTTAAAGCCGACGAATACAATGTTGATAGATAGAATTAAAAAATTAGCAGAAGAAATTCATGCCGATGTAACCACAAATAGAAGACATTTACACGCCAATCCCGAACTTTCTTTTGAAGAATATAAAACCGCTGCTTTTGTAAAAGCCGAGTTAGATAAGTTAGGCATTCCTTATCAAGAAATGGCTAATACCGGTGTGGTGGGTATTTTAACAGGGGGGAAAACATCAGATAAAGTAATTGCTTTAAGGGCAGATATGGATGCTTTGCCAATAACAGAGGCTAATGAAGTGGATTATAAATCTAAAAATGTAGGGGTAATGCATGCTTGCGGGCATGATGTGCACACTTCTTCTTTACTAGGAACGGCAAAAATTTTGTCTCAAATAAAAGATGATTTTGCTGGTACGGTAAAATTTATTTTTCAGCCGGCAGAAGAACGTTTGCCCGGCGGTGCTAATTTAATGATTAAGGAAGGCGTTTTAGAAAATCCAAAACCAACTGCGGTTATGGGGCAACATGTAATGCCTTTAATTGATGCTGGTAAAATAGGTCTTCGTTCTGGTAAATACATGGCCTCTACAGATGAACTTTATGTAACCATTAAAGGTAAAGGTGGGCATGGTGCACAACCACAACAAAATATAGACCCAGTAGTTATTATGGCGCAAATTATTACTGCGTTACAAACCATCATTAGCAGAAGTTCAGACCCTCGCTCTCCTTCTGTTTTGTCTTTTGGTAAAGTGATAGCAAATGGTGCAACCAATGTAATTCCTAATGAGGTTTATTTGGAAGGTACTTTTAGAACGCTTAACGAAAAATGGCGAGCAGAAGCGCACCTAAAAATGAAAAAAATGGCAGAAAGCATTGCCGAAGGCATGGGCGGAAGCTGTGATTTTAGAATAGAACATGGTTATCCTTTTTTAATTAACGAGGAAAAACTGACCGCAAGAGTTAAAGACGCTGCGATAGATTATTTGGGAGCAGAAAATGTGTTAGATTTAGACATTTGGATGGCAGCCGAAGATTTTGCTTATTTCTCTCAAGTTAGTGATGCTTGCTTTTACCGCTTAGGTACAAGAAATGAAGAAAAAGGAATTACCTCTTCTGTACATACCCCAACTTTTGATATTGATGAAAAGGCCTTAGGTTTAAGTACGGGCTTAATGGCTTATATGGCTGTTAAAGAATTAGGGAACTAAGCTCTAATTTTAAGTACATTTAAGAATTTTGCATTTAGATTTTCTTTCTGAATGCAAATTCTTATTTTTAAAAAACACCATCTTCACTTCTATTTATTGATTAAAGTTTTCTACAATGTCAACGTAAGATGACTAAGGGATAACTAGGAGGAAACTATACCTAAAGTACTGTTTTAAGCTTTTTATTTAGTATTTTGGTTTAAATAAAATAATCTCCCTTAATTTTATTCAAAATCTGAGAACTTCCATTAATTAAAAACAAGGTCATGACAAAATTATTTGTTTCACTTATTTTTACTTTTTTATCATTTACAACCATAGCTCAAAGTCCAATAGGGGCATGGGAAGCAATTTCTAAAGCCCAAAATGGAGATGAGCTAAAGACCGTGGTAATTTTTACCGATGGTTATCAAGTACTTAGTATTTATAACTTAACTACCGGGAAGTTTATCAGTTGTAATGGAGGAACTTGGAAACTTAATGGAGATACCATGACAGAAAAAAAAGAGTTTGACACCAATGATTCAAAAAGTGTTGGTACTGAAGTTAGTTTTAAAATAGTTATTACAGATCAAAGTTTTCAAATTGTAGGCAGCAAAATGAAGCTAAAAAGGGTTGATGATGGAAAACCCGGTGCATTACAAGGCGCATGGCTTATGTCGGGCAGAGTTACTGATGGTAAAGAACAAACAAGAGATACAAGCGGACCAAGAAAAACCATGAAAATATTATCTGGAACTAAATTTCAGTGGATAGCTTACAATACAGAAACCAAACAATTTTTGGGAACCGGAGGTGGTAATTACAGCTCAGAAAATGGCGAATATGTGGAGAACATAGAATTCTTTTCAAAAGACGATACTAAAGTAGGAATGAGTATTAAATTTAATTATAAATTGATTGATGGTAAATGGCATCACTCGGGTTTTTCCAGTAAAGGAGACCCAATTTATGAGATTTGGAGCATAAGGGAATAGTTTTTGACCTAACAATAAAATAGCTAAAATAAAAATTATGCAAATACAATCTTTTAACGAAAGTTTAGAATTTAACGACACTCGTGTGGTTACAAAAGTTATTTTAGAAACATCTTTTACTAAAGAAATAAGAATTTTATTGAAGCGAGGACAAATAATGAAAGAGCACCAAACACCTTTTTCTATTTTGGTACATGTATTAGATGGGTATATTGATTTTGGTGTAGAAGGGGTAATTCACCACTTAAAAGCAGGAGCTATCATTACGCTAGAGGGGAACGTAAAACATGATTTAACTGCAAAAGAAGATAGTATAGTAAGGTTAACTTTATCAAAATTTGACAAGGTTGAAAGGGTTGAGCAGGTGGTTAAAAACTCTTGATTAAGATAAAAATTAACCTGGTTATTTACTTCTTAGATTCAATAATTTTGAATTCTTAATATCACTTATTGAAATAACTCTAAAAATCAGTTCTAAATTAGCTTATTTTAAGGCAAACTACTATTACAAAAACCTTGAAAAAAATTAAATGAAAGTTTTTATAACAATTTTATTGTCTAATTTTTTAATGGTTTTTGGATATTCTCAAACCTATGAAAATTTAGTATTCGAAGGTGCTGGTGTAAGAGGCATTGCATATTCAGGTGTTTTAGCCGAATTGGAAAACAGAAAAATTACCAACAATATTGTTAAGGTTGGCGGCACTTCTGCCGGAGCAATAACCGCATTGATGGTTTCTTTAGGCTATACATCTGAAGAGATTTTTAATATTATATCAGCAACCAAATTTCAGAAATTTAATGACGGTGAATTTTTTTTTATTGGAGGTTTCTTAAGAATGAATTCTAAATATGGCTGGTATAAGGGAGATAAATTTAAGAAGTGGTTAGAGAAAATTATAATTAGTAAAACAGGCGATTCGGAAATTACTTTTAGTGAACTTACTCAAAAAGGATTAAAACAATTATACATTACAGCAACTTGCTTAAATAGGCAAAAACTCATAGTATTTTCTGCAGAGACATATCCAAACATGAAGATTAAAGATGCCGTAAGAATATCAATGTCTATACCCTTGTATTTTGAGGCAGTTTTTATAGACAGTATAGGACAGGTTTACAATAAAAATAAAGCAGCAAATTTAGATGTTGTAGTAGATGGCGGAATAATAGGAAACTTCCCTATTTTTATTTTTGATAGTTTAAAAGTTGATTCATTAAATCAAACAATTAGAATCCCTAATTATAAAACATTGGGTATAAGAATTGACTCTGATTTACAAATTAAAAATGATTCCATGTCTAAAGCTTTAGTTCCCATGCCAATTAATAATATGAATGATTATTTGCAGGCATTTTATGTTTTAATTCTTGAGAATTTGAATAGGACAGCTTTAATTTCTGCTGACTGGGAACGAACAATTTCTGTTTCATCAGTTGGAATTAGTCCAAGGATTAAGAAAATGTCAGCAGCGCAAAAGCAATCACTAATAAAAAGTGGAGAGATAAGTGCGCAAAAGTATTTCAATAAATAATTTTCAAAACCTTAATGACATCTATATGCTAATTAGAACCAATTCTGAAAATTTAGATTTTCAAAATTTAGTAATTGAGCTTGATAAAGATTTAGCAATTAGAGACGGCGAAATTCATTCGTTTTATGCACAATTTAATAAAATTGCAGCAATAAAATATGTTATAGTTGCTTATGAAAATGAAATGGCTGTTGGCTGTGGAGCTATAAAGGAATATAATGCTGATACAATGGAAGTAAAAAGAATGTATGTTGAAATTAAAAATAGAGAAAAAGGCATTGCTAGGATGATATTAAAAGAGTTAGAAAATTGGGCGAAAGAATTAGGCTATAAAAAACTTGTTTTAGAAACCGGCAATAAGCAGCCAGAAGCTTTACATCTTTATAAAAGTAGTAGATTTAATGTAATGGAAAATTATGGACAATATGCAGGTTTAAATACAAGTATTTGTTTTTATAAAGAATTTTAAAATGTACAATCTGCTTATTTCGTCTTAGTTTTAAATCTAGTTTGTGTAATAGGTAAATGGTAAACCCAAAATACATTATCAACCAAATTGAATTATATTTTGCTTACATTTAAATAAAAAAAATTAAAACTATGAAAAAGTACATCCTTATTTTATCGGCAATTGCTTTTGGTTTTACTGCTTGCAACCAAAATAAACCTAAAGAAGCAAGCGAAGTTTTAAATGAAACTAATGCATCAAAAGAATGTTATTTAGCAACATCTGGTAAAGATTCTTCTTCCATTTCTTTTGATAATAAAAACGGAGAAGTAACAGGTATTTTAAACTTCAACTTTTTAGAAAAAGACGACACAAACGGCGAAATTAAAGGTTCTTTTAAAGGAGATACTTTATTTGTAGATTATGTGTTTCAAGCAGAAGGAACCACTTCTAAAAATCCATTAGTTTTTCTTAAAAAAGGTGATAAACTACAACAAGGTTATGGTGTAATTGAAACCTATTTAGGTAGAACTTATTTTAAAAACCACGCTGAAATTAAGTTTGAAGATGGGTTTTTGTATGAGCCTATAGATTGTCAATAATCAACTCTTTACAATTGTTACTAATTTTCATCAATCATATAATTAGATAATATGAGGTTGCTTGCTTAGGCAGCCTTTCATTGTTTATCAAAAAATCTATAGATTGTTATCACCTTTTAAAATAAAAGTGTTCTTATCTATCATTAATTTAAAGGTTAAAAAAATATTAATTCTACCTATTGCGGTCAAAAATTTGATTTGTTTAATATTCTGTAAATTTTACATAAACTCAACCTGCCGCTATAAATAAGACAATTTAGGCATTTAAAGCTATTATGATTTCTTTTATTACCGCTATTATTGTTTTGATTGTTGGTTATTTTGTTTTATCAAAAATATCTGAACGCATTTTTGGCATTGATGAAAACCGTTTAACACCTGCAATTACACATGCCGATGGGATAGATTTTGTTGCTCCTCCTTTATGGAAAATATTCTTAATTCAGTTTTTAAACATAGCTGGTTTGGGGCCAATTTTTGGAGCAGTTGCTGGTGCAATGTGGGGTCCAGTTGCATTTTTGTGGATCGTATTAGGAAGTTTGTTTGCCGGCGGAGTACATGATTACTTCTCGGGGATGCTATCTGTAAAGCATAAAGGCGAAAGTATTACAGAAATATCTGGCTATTACTTAGGTAGCGGTGTTAAACAATTTATGCGGGTTTTTTCAGTAGTACTGCTAATAATGGTTGGCACTGTATTTATTATGGGCCCAGCTAAATTATTAATTGGTATAAGTGATGGCTTTGGCGGAATTAACTTTTGGGTAGTGCTTATTTTTATTTATTATATCCTATCCACGGTTCTTCCTATTGATAAAATTATAGGTAAAATTTATCCGGTGTTTGGTGTGGCTCTACTATTTATGGCTGTAGGTATATTTGTAATGATGTTCATAAATGATATAAAAGTTCCAGAGGTTACCTTTGCAAATCTTAAAAACTTTCATAATAATCCAGATGAATTTCCGATTTTCCCATTTGTATTTGTAACAATAGCTTGTGGAGCAATTTCAGGTTTCCATGCCACTCAATCACCGTTAATGGCAAGATGTATTACTAATGAAAAACAAGGCCGTCCAGTATTTTTTGGTGCAATGGTTACAGAAGGTATTGTTGCTTTAATTTGGGCGGCAATTGGAATGTCTTTTTACAAAAGTGTAGGTGGTTTAAATGAAATAATGGAAGCTCAAGGTGGTAATGCTGCTTTTGTGGTAAACGAAATTTCGAGTTCCTTATTAGGTAAAATTGGCGGCATTTTAGCATTATTGGGTGTTGTTGCAGCTCCAATAACCTCTGGCGACACAGCTTTCAGAAGTGCAAGACTAATTATTGCTGATATTTTTAAACATAATCAACGCCCAATCTTTAATCGTTTTTTAATTAGTGTGCCTTTATTTATTATAGCTTACTTTTTAACTCAGTTAGATTTTTCTATCATTTGGCGTTATTTTGCATGGACTAACCAAACATTGGCAACTGTAGTTTTATGGACAATTACAGCGTATTTAATTAAAGAGAATAAAAACTATTGGATTACTTTAATCCCAGCAATTTTTATGACAGCAGTTGTTACATCCTATTTACTGATAGCACCCGAAGGATTTAATTTACCTAACAATATATCTTATTTAGTTGGATTAGCGGTTGCTATAGGCTCCGTAGTATATTTTTTTATAAGCCAAAAATTAACTAAGCAATTATAATTATTAGTTTTTCCCAAAATTTAGTAATATTTCTTTAAGCATCTCAACAGTAACTGGTTTTACAATATAGTTATTGATATTATCATATTGCTTTGCTTTTTCTACATCCTCCGGATCTATAGATGAGGTGACAATGTAAATTGTTATTTGTTTAGCCACCGGTATTTTAGTGAACTCCTCTAGAAACTCCCATCCATCCATAACTGGCATGTTCAAATCCAGTAGTATCACTTCGGGTAGATGCTCATCATTTTGAATGATAACTGATAATCTGTCCAAAGCCTCTTTGCCATTGTGGAAGATCAAAAAACTTTCACAAAAGTCGGCCAAAACCATAATTCGCTTTGTGCAAAACACATAGATTGGGTCGTCATCTATAATACAAGCTAGTTCAATTTTTTTCATGTTTCAGATATACTTTAAATATTGTTCCTTTATTAAGTTCACTTTCCACTTCAATTTTCCCACCCATTGCTTCAATTTGATTCTTCGTTATAAATAGTCCGATACCTCTGGCATCTGGGTTTCCATTAAAAGTTTTATACATGCCAAATAACTTCGCTCTATTTCTTTTTAAATCAATGCCTATCCCATTATCCTCTATCGTAAGCAAAACATATTCCTTTAATTGAACTGCTGAAAAAGAGACAAAAGAGGGTCTGTCATTTGATCTGTACTTAATCCCATTGGTAATAAAGTTAAGAATAATACTTTCTGTATAAGCCGAAATGCCCATTATTGACATTTCGCTATCAACGTTGTTTTTAATTTCCACTAAGGCTGAACTGGCTATCTGGCCTACACTTTTAGAGGCAGATTCAATGATTTTGTATAAGTTTAAGGGTTCCAAATTTTCGGTTGAGTTATTCATCAAAACAACCTCATTTAGATTAGATATAGTTTCTTTAAGATTTTTAAGGGCCGTTTGTAAAAGAATAATGTACTCATTTTCAACAACTTCTTGGTTTTCTTCAACATACAAGTCTATAACCATCTCAAGATTACCGGTATGTGACCGTAAATTATGGGATACAATATGAGCAAAGTTTTTTAGTCTCTCATTTTGATCTGTGGTAATCTCTAAAATTGATTTAAGTTCATTTTCAGCTTTCTTTATATCGCTGATATCTGTACCTACCCCAAGAAAACCTACTACCTCACCTTTAGAATTTTTAATGGCGGTAATCACAAGTTGAACAGGAAAAAAAGTACCGTCTTTTCTTACATAGGTCCATTCTCTTGACTCAACCCCGTCTATTTTGGGTACTTGTACAAAAACATTGAACTCTTCTATTTTTTGGTTAAACAATTCAGATAATTCTTCCCCTCTTTTTAAAACCTCTTCTTTAAGATGTATGATTTCCAGTGTTTTAATTCCAATCATCTCTTTGGCAGAGTATTGCAAAAGATGCTCTGCACCTTTATTAAAATGCGTGATGTTTCCTTGTAAATCAGTACCTATTATTGAAACATAACCCGCATTAAAAATAGTATGTAGTTCTTCATTTAATAGATGCAATGCTTCTTCAGCTCTTTTTTTATTGTCAATATCTTGGAAAACACCATACAACCTTACACATTTTTGATTTTTAAACTCAGCCTGTCCTATGGCCCGGGTCCAATATAAGTTTCCTTTACGTGTAACCAGTTCAACTTCCTCATCAAAATAAGTTCCATTGGCTATTGCTTCTGAAATTGCAAGATTAATGGTGTCTCTGCTCGTTCCTTCTTTATAAAAATTAATTGCCGTTTCTAGTTGAGGTTCAAATTCAGGGTCAACTTCATGGATTTCTTTGGTTATCCTACTCCAAGAAACTTTATTCCTTACTAAATCAACCTCCCAAGTGCCAATCCTGGCAACTTCATTTGTTCTATCCAGTATTTCTTCAATTCTTCTTTTCTCTTGGTCCTTTTCTTTTAAGTTAGTGATATCAGCGGTGTACATTAGTATTCCACCAATATTTCCTTCCGAAATATACCATGGTCTCACATCCCAAGTTATCCACTGTAGAGAGCCATCGCTACGCTCAAATGATGCTTCATCACATTTATTAATTTCGCCATTTAAACAGGCTTTATGAATTGCTTTCCAATCATCACCAATTTCTGGAAATATCTCATAATGTGAGCGTCCAATTATTTCTTTCCCCTTCAACTGATAGTCAGCAATCCATCTTTCGGAAGCAGCCAGATAGCACATTTGTAGGTCAAACATCGCAATTGCATTAGGTGCCTGTTCTATAAATATTTTGTTTCTTTCGTTATTTCTTTTAACTTCTGACTCCGATTTCATACGGTCAGAAATATCCCTAATTGATGCACAGATGTTTATTTCATCTTCTGTTTGAATCTTAGCGACATTGATTTCAATTGGGAATTCTTCTCCATTCTTTCTTAACCCCTTAATGTTAAGCAAAGTATTGCCGGTATTTGAAATGATATTTTCAACAAATTCTGACCATGAGGACTTTATTTCGTCTCGATGACGATTAGGCAACAGCATGAAAAATGAGTTTTTAAGCAGTTCCGCACCTAAATATCCAAAGAGGTTTTCTGCTTGACTGTTAATTAATTGAATTACGCCGGCTTGATTAACAATCAAAGTTGCATCTGGTGCGTTTTCTAATATTCCTCGAAATTTAGCTTCTGAAATTGCAATGTCTTTCTCCAGTGCTTTCACTTGGGTAATATCTGCAACATGAACAAAGAAGCCTCTAACCTTTCCTTCAAAAATATCTGGATAATAATTGGCAATAGAGTTTATTGTTTCTCCTGATGGTGTTTTAATCACCCTTTCAAACTGCTGTGGATTTCCTTTTAACACCTCAGTGATATAGGGTAGATTTTCTTGGTAAAGTGCAGGACCTAATAAGTCTAACATGCTCATTTTATCTACCATCTCCTCTCTGGTTTTACCAAACCACTTTAGATAGGAATGATTTGCAAACCGGCATAACTGATTTTTGTCCCAATATGCCAACATAGCCTGAGCATGGTTTGCAACTAACAATCCAAGATTATTAATTTCAAAGAAAGTTTGAATATTATCTTTAGGTTCGGTAGCCATATTGAGAATTATTAAATATAGAAACAAATATAAAAAAACGCAAGGTATTTCGTAACAAATCAACCAGTACTTAAAATGAATTCATAACTGTCCGAACAAATAATATACAAAAAAGGCCTGTATAATTCTAATTTTGAGTTGCGAAA